>JAFPQL010000136.1 GCA_017414145.1 Oscillospiraceae bacterium
ACGAGCGACACGACTGAATCCAGCTCCAGCGATGAGTCGGTCACCACGATCACGACTGAATCCACCTCCAGCGACGAATCGGTCACCACGATCACGACTGAATCCAGCTCCAGCGATGAGTCGGTCACGAGCGACACGACTGAATCCACCTCCAGCGACGAATCGGTCACGAGCGACACGACGACTGAATCCAGCTCCGACGAGTCTGTCACGACCGGCACTACGACCGAATACACGGGTGAATCGGTCACGACTGACACGACGGAAACCACCGAGACCACCGAGACCGTGATTCCGGGAACCACGACGGAAACCACAACGGAAACGACCAGCAGCGATGAGTCTGTTACGACCCTCACGACTGATTCGACTTCCGAGCCGACCGGCATTTCCGTGACCACCACGGAAACCACTCCGGATACGGTGATTCCGGATACCACAACAGCTACCACGACTGAGGATACGACCGAGACGACGACCTCTTCGTCTGTGTCCGTCCCGACCGATGAGAGCGGTAAACCGATCACGACCGAGACGACGACCTCTTCGTCTGTGTCTGTCCCGACCGATGAGAGCGGTAAACCGATCACGACCGAGACGACGACCGAAACCGTCTCTGACGACTCGATCACGACTGGCACCACCACATACGGCGGCACCGGCGACACGGTCACGACCGACACCACCACAAACGGCGGCACCGGTGACTCGGTCACGACCGGTACTACCACCGACACCTCTGACACCACCACCACCAGCACGCTGCCGAACGCAGGCACCGTTGCATTCGTGGTCGGTTCCGAGACCTTCAAGCAGGGCGAGCAGAAGGATGTCCCGATTAGCATTCTGACTGTTGACGGCGTCTCCAAGATCACCTTCAAGCTTGTGGTTCCGGCAGGCTTCAAGCTTGATAACTTCAAGCTCAGCGACACCATGGGCCAGAGCGGTATGCTCACGCTGGATACTGTCACCGACACGATCATCTGGCAGAGCAGAGGCGGCGACTATACGCCGGCTCCGGGCGAGGTTCTCGGTTATGCAACCCTGACCTGCCTCGAAGACACGGCTGAGGGCGTCTACCCGCTCGAAATGGCTGATGTCCATCCGGTCAACGCAGCTTCTCAGGAGCTGAAGAACACTGTGATGAACGGCAAGCTGACTGTCCTGCCTGCTCTGACTGTTGTCACCTCTTACAAGGTTGACTGGGTCGAGCCGGGACGCATCTGCTACTGGTCGCATGACAAGCGCTCCTTCGCGGACGCGCACGGTCTCGACGAGATGCAGACCATCCTGACCATCTATAAGTACTATGTCAACGCTTCCAACCAGTTCGTGGATGCAAGCGGCAGAGTGCTCACCACCGCGCTCTATGATCCGAATGCTGCTACCATGCCGGTCACGCCGGATATGGCATTCGAGACCAAGACGATGGATGTCACCGCCTTCACGCACACGGACGACGCGGAGCAGAGTGCTTACGATGTCTGGACCAACGAAATCAAGGCACAGTTCGGCGACGGCTTCACCGCTGCGCAGGAGCTGGCCGCAACCCACGCGAACAAGTACGACCTGAAGTTCTACCTGAACACCGCGGAGATTACCGACGAGGAGTTCAAGGTGGCTGACGGTGCCAAGCTTGAAGTCGGCACGCACAACATCTTCATCGGCGTCAAGGGCGACACTGACCTGGATAACCATGTCACCGCTTACGATGCAACGCTTGTGCTGACCTACTTCAACCTGAAGTACAACTCCGGCTTCGATGATCTGGTCTTTGCGGATCTTGATCCCGCATACGGTTCTGATCTTGATCAGCTGAGATTCTTTGTCTCGGATGTCTGCTGCATGGACGATGATGTGGCTCCGGACGGCGGCACTCGCCTGAGCGCTCTGGATGCTACGATGATTCTGACCTACTTCAACCTGAAGTACAATTCTGGCTTCGATGATGCAGACTGGGCAGATGACGATCTCGTCCGCTACGACTTCCCGGACAACATCCGTCACGGCTGGCCGGTAGCACTGTAATCCAACACGCAGGAATCGGGCAGGGTATCTGCTCTGCCCGGTTCTGATGCAGAGGGCAAACGCCCGATGCCATGAATCGAGCGTCTGCGAAAGCGGCGCGACCTGTTCCGCGCACCGTCCGGTTCCGGGCTGTGCTAGGGACAAGAACCATGTGTTGAAATCCGTTAAGGGGGAGAGTCTCAGACTCTCCCCGCTTTTTTTGCCCTGCCGGACAGTCCGGCGGCTGTGCGTTTTTGACAGAAAAAGCCTTGCCATTTCCGCAAAGCTGTGGTATAATAAAAGGGAAGAAATTGCAGCACAGGAGGTGTCTATGGCATCCATTTGGAATCACCGCATCAGCATTTCGCTGTTCGGAGAGGCGGAGGGACCCGCGATCGGCGTCGTCCTCGACAATCTTCCGCCCGGAGAATATATTGATCTGGAAGCGCTGGCGCAGTTCATGGCGCGGCGCACAAAATCGCTGTTTCTGCCGGATGACCCGAAGCAGCCGAAGGACTATCCGCAGGTGCTTTCCGGCCTCATCAATGACCGCACAACAGGTTCGCCGCTCTGCGCCTTCCTGAACAATCCCCGCGGCGGGCAGGAGGTCGATCTGCAGGCGCTCTCGCGGATTGCAAGGCCGGGCCATGCGGACTACACCGGCGCGATGCGGTACCGCGGGTTTGCGGATGTCCGCAGCGGCGGCCACCTCTCGGAGCGGATGACGATTCCCCTGTGCTTTGCGGGCGCGGTCTGCCGGCAGATGCTCGAACGCCGCGGCATTTATGTCGGGGCGCAGATCACCTCGATTCACAACATCAAGGACAAGCCCTTTTCGCAGACCGATGTGACAAAGGATGACCTGCTGACGCTGCGGAGCCGGCGGCTGCCTGTGCGCAATCCCGCGCAGGGCAGAAAAATGCTCGCCGACATCCAGAACGCAATGGCGGGCGGTGAGACGCTGGGCGGAACGATCACCTGCTATGCGGTCAATGTGCCGGCGGGTGTCGGGTCGCCGATTTTTGACGGCCTTGAAAACTCGATTGCGCAGCTTGTGTTCGGCATTCCCGGCGTGCGCGGACTGGAGTTCGGCGCCGGATTCCAGACCGCAAAGATGACCGGCAGCCAGTGCAACGACAGCTTTTATGTGGACGGACACGGCCATGTCCGGACGCGGACGAATCATCACGGCGGGATTCTGGGCGGCATCTCGTCCGGTATGCCGATCTGCTTCACCGTTGCGGTCAAGCCTGCCGCGTCCATCGGCAAGCCGCAGCCGACCGTCGATTATTCCGCGCTGACCAACGAAGTGCTGCAAAGCGAGCACGCCCCGCATCCGTGTACGGTACCGGAGTCGGCGGCGTCTGTCGAAGCGGCGATGTCGATCGCGCTGGTATCGCATCTGCTCGATTATCCGAATTTTGTCTGACTGAAAAAGGGGGTGCGCCGCAGCCATGGATCTGCTGATACCGAATGACGGGGAACAGACCGTCGAAATTCCCGGCCAGATGACCTTTGTGCCGGAGCCTGCGGCACCGCCTTCCCACAAATCCAAGTTTGACGCGGAAATCCGGTCGGAGGCGGCGCTGAACGACCCGTCCATGATCCGGATTCTGCTCTGTGATGTGCTGGCGAAATTTGACGGCAGACTGCCGGAGGACTGGCTCTATGAAATTGCCGTCGGCGCGGGACATATCAGCTATTTTCTCTACGAGGACGCGCTCGGCTGGCTGCTGGACAGCGGCTCGGTGGTCACGGAGCCGGACACGGCCGGACAGCCGCAGTGTTATCTGACCGAACGCGGACGCCTGACGGTCCGGCGGCTCAGACGCTATGTGCCGAAGCTGTTCCGCGATCAGGTGATGCTGACGGCGCTGCGCTATGTCTCGCGGCAGAAGGCACTGCGCGACCTCAAAATCCGGTATGAATCCGATGCGGACGGCTGGCATCTGTGCCTGACCTGCTCCGATCAGGGGCGGGAGATGTTCTTCCTGCGGATTGCCGCACCGGACCGCGCCGCCGCCGAAATGCTCGGCGAACGGATTCTGCGGAATCCGGCGGGCTTTTTCGGCAAAGTCATCGACCTTGCCGTCCGGAACGAGGAAGAACAGTTTGACCTGACAGATAATTGAGTTCAAACGGCGCGATTTTGCACGAATATGCAGAAATCTGCAAATTCGCTTGCGGAATTCGCCCCGATGTGTTATAATAGAGCAGAATGAATCTCACAAGAAAGGTGTTATGTTTCATGAACCGTATGACCAGAAAATTTTGCCGGATGCTCGCGGCACTGAGCGGCACCGCAGCTTCCGTGACCGCGCTGACGGTGATCGCCTCGGCTGAGGAGGCATCGTCCGGTACAGCGGCACAGCCGAGCAGCGGCGTACAGATGCTGCTGGGACTGCTGCCGTTTGCAATCGCACTGCTGCTGCTCTGGCTGATTATGATTCGCCCGCAGCAGAAGCGTGAGAAGGAAGCACAGAAGATGCGCGAAAATGTCCGTGTCGGCGACGAGGTCTGCACCGCAGGCGGTCTGGTCGGCATCGTCATCCGCGTGACGGATGATACCGTCGTGCTGGAGACCGGCGGCGAGCGTTCCAAAATCCGTGTGAAGAAGTGGGCAATCCACGAGAACATCACGCAGATGGAGGAGGCGCAGCAGGCGGCGAAGGAGCGCAAGGCAGCCCGTCAGCGCGGCATCGCAACCGCAGCGGCGGAGGAGACCGACAGCAAAAAGAAGAAGCAGGACGAATAAAATCTGCCCCCCGACTGACAATCGGGGGGTTCGGTTTCTGTGAGGGAGCAGTATGAAATTTCTGAAGCAATACGGCGTCGTGCTGGCGGTCGCTGCGGCGATTCTGGTGATTGCGGGCGGCTGGCTGGCGGTCTGGAAGCAGATCGGCAGCGCGATGCACGATGCGGAATACGCGGAGGCGTTTTCGCAGTTCACTTATCACGGCGCGTACTATGCCCGCGTCAGTGCGGCGGAGCTGAACGATCATTTTCCGGAGCCGCGCACACCGGAGGACATCGCGGGCGAGAAACTGGACGACATCACGCTGGCGACGCCCCGCGGGAAGGAGACCTGTACGCTCTATGCGGCGGGGGAGGCCGGCGCAGCGGACGGGCAGAATCCGCTGACGGTGCTGCAATGCGGTGCGGGCTGGTTCGCCTATGAGGTGAGCGGGTTTGAATCGCTCGGCGACGCGCCGTCGGTTACCGCGGTCTGCAAGGCATACGGGCTGAACGCGCCGGAGGATATTCTTTCGGTGTCGGTTGCGGACACGGACGGGGAGCCGCTTGCGGAGCTGACGGACAGCGAATCGCTCCGGGCGTTTTATGACAAGCTGACGGCGCTGGGCGATGACATCGGAGAGGAAGGACAGTCAAAGGCGTATTACGATGCCTATACGGAAAAATACGGCACAGACGCGGGCGTGAGCTTCTCGGACGGAAAAATCCGGTTTGCCGATGATGACGCCAACACCCGCGCAATGGAATTCTGGGCAGAGGGGATGCGGCTGGTGACGATCCGGCTCCGGAACGGCTTCCGGCTGCGGAATCTGGTCTATGCGCCGGTGCCGAAGGTCTTTTCCGTGTACGGACATTACCGGTTCGACGAGGCGATCTGCGACTGACTGCATACAAAAAAGGGACACCCTGCGGCTGAGGGTGTCCCTTTCTGTCTGTGATTGCGGATGGGTTATTTCAGCTTGCCGTAATCCGTGTCCGACACGGCTTCGCACCATTCGGTGCTGCTCTGCTCGCCCGGAATCTCAATGGCAAGATGCGAGAACCAGCTGTCCGGCGCGGCACCGTGCCAGTGCTTGACCTCCGCGGGAATGTTGATGACCGTACCCGGTGTCATCTCTGCGGCTTCTTTGCCCCATTCCTGATAATATCCTCTGCCGCCGACGCAGATGAGCATCTGACCGCCGCCGCCTGCGGCATGGTGAATATGCCAGTGATTGCGGCAGGCCGGCTCAAAGGTCACATTGAAGATCGGAATCTGCTCACGCGATACCGGAGCCAGATAGCTCTGCCCGTCGAAGTAGTCGCCGTAGGGATTCGGCTCGCCGACCGGGAAAAAGATTGTGTTCTGATAGCGGTCCTTGTCGGTCAGCGGCGGGTCGGTTTCGTTCCAGACCTCTTTTGCGAGCCGGAACACCGCCCAGCCCTTCGGCCAGCCGGTATACATCGCCGCGTGCGTGATGATTGCGGCGATTTCCTCCTTTGTGACGCCGTGCGCCTTCGCGTTCTGCAAATGATAGGCGAGAGAGCTGTCCGTGATGCCGGACGCCATCAGCGAGACGACCGTGACGATGCACTTCGTTTTGACGCTGATTGCCGGCTCGTTCCAGACCTCTCCGAACAGCACATCGTCATTGAGATGCGCGAACATCGGCGAGAATGCACCGAGCTGCTCTCTGCCTGCCGTCTGTGTGATTTTTTTGTCCATGAGACGCCTCCTTAAAATTTTCCGCCGAACACGGGGAAGAAGCTGTGTTCGCCGTAGTTTTCGATGTGCCGGATCTGCTTGAGCGCACGCATATCTTCGTCCGAGATGACGAAATCGACTGCTGCGTTCGTTTTCATATGTTCCGGATTTGCCGTTTTCGGCAGAACGACCATGCCGAGCTGCAGATCGTACCGGATGCAGAGCTGCGGGACGGAAACGCCGTATTTCCGTGCCATTTCCGCGATTTCCGGGTTCTTCATCGCCTCGCCGTGCGCGACCGGGGAATAGGCCTCCATGACCATGCCCCTTGCCGTGCAGAAGTCGATCAGTGCCAGCGGGGAGTTGGAGATATGGCAGAGCACCTGATTGACCATCGGCTTGATGCCGGCTGTCTCCCACAGGCTTTCCAGATCGCCCTCCAGAAAGTTTGACACACCGATTGCGCGCAGCTTGCCGGCGCGGTAAGCGTCCTCCAGCGCGCGCCACGCCTCGCGGTTGCCCTCGGTGAAGCGATCGTCGGACTGGTTGACATATTTCCACGGCTGCGGCGAGTGAATGATCATCATGTCGAGATAGTCAAGCCCGGTCCTGCGGAGCGTTTCGTCAATGCCGGCAGCGGCCGTCCGATAGTCCTTGTGCTCCGCTGCGACCTTGGATGTGACAAAAATCTCCCCGCGGGCGATCCCGCTGCGCCGGACGCCCTCGCCCACGCCGCGTTCATTGCCGTAGGCCTGCGCGGTGTCGATGTGCCGGTATCCGATTTTCAGTGCGTGTCCGACGGCGTCCGCGGCTGCGTCGTCGTCAATCAGCCATGTGCCGAGCGCGAGCTGCGGAATGGCAATGCCGTTTGATAAGGTCAGTGTCCGGTTGAACATGATGTTTCCCCCCGTCAGATTGTCTGGCTGCCTGTGGACCAGACATGGTGTTCGTTTCTCGCGGCGGGCTGATTCTGCGCCATCACGCCCGCGAGCGCGTGCGGCACATAGGGTTCTTCGAGATATGCGGTTTCCTCCGCCGTCAGCTCCAGATCGGCGGCCTTTGCCGCACCCTCGATGTGGTGCAGCTTGGTGGCGCCGGCAACGGGCGCCGTCACCTTTGTGAGCAGCCACGCGAGCGAGATCTCCGTCATGGAGACGCCGCGCTGTTCCGCCAGCTCCGCGACGCGCCGGATGATGATTTCGTCCTGCGCCTTTGTCGCGTCATATTTGAATTTCGCGTAGCTGTCCTCCTCGGCGCGTTTAGAGGTTTCGCCCGGCAGCCTTGCGAGTCTGCCGCTTGCCAGCGCGCTGTACGGCGTCATCGCAATGCCGTCCTCGGCGCAGAGCATCGCCATTTCCCGTTCCTCCTCGCGGAAGATCAGATTATAATGCCCCTGCACGCTGACGAACTGCGGGAAGCCCTCCCGTTCCGCGAGCGCATTTGCCTTTGCGAGCTGCCACGCGTAGCAGTTGGAGATGCCGATATACCGCGCCTTGCCCGCCCGGACAATCCGGTTCAGTCCGTCCAGAATGTCATAGAGCGGCGTGTTCCAGTCCCACATATGATAGATATACAGATCGACATAGTCCATGCCGAGATTGGAGAGGCTTTTGTTGATCATCCGCTCGATGTGCTGCTGCCCCGTGATGCCCTCTGCAATTTCCTCCGGTGTCCGGGGCAGAAACTTGGTCGCCACGACCACCTCGTCCCGCTTTGCGAAGTCGCGCAGGGCTCTGCCGACATACTGTTCGCTGGTGCCGGACTGGTAGGCAATCGCTGTGTCGAAGAAATTGACGCCGAGCTCCAGCCCGCGCCGGATGATTTCGCGGGAATGTGCCTCGTCAACCGTCCACGAGTGCTGACCGTTTGCCGCATCGCCGAAGCCCATGCAGCCCATGCAGATGCGGGAAACATTCAGAGCGGATTTTCCGAGTTTGGTGTATTTCATGCGGTACCTCCCAAAAGCTGCATGACACAGGAGAACACAATCTCATAAATACTGTGCATCGTAAAATTCATGCCGGCCGCACGCATTGCGTCCAGCTGCTTTTTTGTTGCGACGGAATACGGATACACACCGAACAGGAAGGGGAAGAACACGAACACAAACCGCTCCGTGTCGGTGCCGGGGAAAAACCTGCGCAGACAGGCCCGGACGGCATCCAGCGACGCGCCGTATGCGACCTTGAATTCCGTCAGACATTCCGGGCGGGAGTTTTCCTCCATATCATAGTGGTTCATGGCGAGCAGCTTGAGGAGCTGTTCCCGTTTTTCCAGCGAATGCGCCAGCGCATCCGCAAAATCTCCGGTGGACATCGTTCCGTGCGATGCGGCCAGCGCATTCAGCTCCGCCGCCCACAGCGTATATTCGCGCTGCATGAGCGCCAGAAAGATCTCCTCTTTTGTCTGAAAATAGTTGTAGACAGAGGTTCTGGTGCAGGAAATGACAGCACCGATCTCCTTGATCGTGATGTCCCGGAAGCTCATTGTCCGGTAGAGCTGCTCGCACGCGCTGATGATCTCCTCACGGCGCGAAGCGGTCAGCTCCGGTGAACCCTTCGGCATGGAAACGCCTCCTGATGTGTTTATTCTGACACGGTGTCATCATTGACATTATAGCACTATTCTGACACGATGTCAATCCATTCGGTCTGATTTCAAAAAATTCGGCGAAACGCCCTGAAACGCCGCGCCGCATTCATGGAAACTGCACAAAAAAAGTCCCGTCCGGCGGTTGTCGGACGGGACTTTGGGGTGTTTATCGGAGTGCGTCGGTGTAGTGAACGAGTTTGGATTCGTCGATGAGGAAATTGAGGTTGTCGTTGCTGTAGTATTTATAGGGTGTATAGCACAGCGACAGGGATTTCCATGCGGTCGGCAGATACATGGCAGCATAGCCGACGAGCGTTTCGCCGGGCTGGATGGCCTGATTGAAGCTCTGGAGGGAGCTCTGCGTCTGTGTGTAGTATTTTCTTGCGGCGATACCGGCGCGGATATCGGAAACGACACCGCCGGCCTTTTCATCGTCCACATAGGCGGAGAAGTGGGTCAGCGTGCTGCAGTCGATCTCCTTGTCGGTGTGATTGACGATGGTCAGTTCTGCGAGCAGGACGCGGTTTGAGGTGGTTGCGGCATCGTCGAGCTCGACGACGCGGTCCAGCGTGACGCTGAGCTTGCCCTCGTAGTCGAGGGTTGAGCCGATGACGGTATCGTACTGTTTGCCGGGCGCATCTTCATCAATTTTGCTGTCCGGGACGATTGGTGCATAGGCTTCCGAGGTATTCGGGTTATGGCTGATTTTGTTGCCGCAGCCGGCAAGGGAGAGTGCGGAGCCGCAGAGGACGGCGGAGAGCAGCAGCACGGCACCGTTACGGAGCAGACGGGTTTTCATAGGGGATTCCTCCTGATGTTCAATTCCGGATGCAGCCCCCGAACGGACGGCATCGGTCGAGTATTTGCCGCACGGGGCGGCACTGAAGTTATTATAGCACAAACCGCGGTGAAATGCAAGCCCTATTGAAGGAAAGCGCGGGGCCGGCAGTGCCGGCAGCC
>JAFPQL010000015.1 GCA_017414145.1 Oscillospiraceae bacterium
GACCTTTTCGAGCCCGAAGCGCTTTGCCATCTCGACCAGACCGTACATGTGGGTCATGTGCGAATGCACGCCGCCCGGCGAGAGCAGACCCATCAGGTGCAGCGCGGTGCCCTTCTGCTTGGCGTTTTCCATCGCAGCGACAAGCGCCTTGTTCTCAAAGAAATCGCCGTCCTCGATGGACTTGGTGATCTTCACCAGCTGCTGATAGACGATTCTGCCGGCGCCCATGTTCGTGTGGCCGACCTCGGAATTGCCCATCTGACCGTCCGGCAGGCCGACATCCAGTCCCGAAGCGCCGATGATCGTATTCGGATACGAGGCAAAATAGCGGTCGAGGTTCGGCGTTTTCGCCGCTCTGATCGCGTTGCCGTAGTCGCTCGGATTGATGCCGAAGCCGTCCATAATCAGAATTGCAACAGGTGCTTTGCTCATCGTAAATACTCCTTTTTTCTCAATATAAACCAAAAAACCGCGGGGTGAAGCCGGTCAGCGGGGTATGATCCCGCAGCCGGCAGGGAATGCTGTGCGACAATGCTCAGACATTCTCTCTTGTCCGGAACCAGCTGATCGCGGCAGCCGCAGTCAGCAGCGGGTAGGCGATGCTGGAGATCAGTCCTGCCACGCCCTCCGCCGTGTTCAGGATGCTGTATGCGGCAAGTGAGGATGCGCCCGATGCATGACTGATCAGGGCCGCTGAGAACCGACTGCGCAAGGTGCCGACAACCGGATTCAGCGCCAGCACTATGAGAATCACCGTCAGCGCAAGCTGTGCGTCCCTTTGCGAGGCACGCCGGATGCCGTTCATCACGAGCAGATAGCAGAGCAGAAAGGCGCCCGCCGTCATCAGGAGCGGAACCGCGCGCAGCAGCAGCGGAATCGAACCGAAATCCGCCGTGCCGCTCCGTGCGCCGATCAGCTTTGCGGCAGCGGAAGGAAAGAGCTGCACCAGCACCCCGGCCGCCATGCGGATCAGAAACAGCACCAGCGCCGCCTTTGCAAACGAAACTTCCGGTTTTGATTGTCCGCTCATCGTATCCCTCCGATCTGTTCCGGATTCCGTGCAGCTCAGCCGTTGACAGCCGCCTGCACGATGACATTGAAGTCCTCAGCCTTGAGCGATGCGCCGCCGATCAGACCGCCGTCGATGTTCGGCTTTGCGAGCAGCTCAGCGGCATTCTTCGCGTTCATGGAGCCGCCGTACTGAATCGTGACGGCATCTGCCGTTGCCTGATCGAACATCTTTGCGAGCGTTGCGCGGATGAATGCGCAGACCTCCTCAGCCTGCTCCGGCGTTGCGGTCAGACCGGTGCCGATTGCCCAGACCGGCTCGTAGGCGATTGTGACATTCTTCATCTGCTCCGCGGTGACATCGTACAGATCGAGCTTGACCTGCTTGCCGACGACCTCCTCGGTGATGCCGCAGACGCGCTCCCACTTGAGCTCGCCGACGCAGACGATCGGCTTCAGGCCTGCGTTCAGCGCAGCCAGCGTGCGCTTGTTGACCGTCTCATCCGTCTCGCCGAAATACTGTCTGCGCTCGGAGTGGCCGATGACGACATATTCGACGCCCAGCTCGGTCAGCATATCCGCGGAGATTTCGCCGGTGAATGCGCCGGACTTCTCGAAGTGGACATTCTCCGCACCGATTTTGACATTGCTGCCCTCGGTGACGGTCAGTGCAGTTTCCAGATTCGTGAACGGCACGCAGGCGATGACCTCGATCTTGCCCTCTGCATTTGCGACCAGCGGCTTGATTGCCTCCAGCAGTGCCTTTGCTTCGGGGCGGGTCTTGTTCATTTTCCAGTTGCCGGCGATGATCGCCTTTCTCTTTGCCTTATCCATGGTATATACTCCTTTTTCTGAAAGATGATTATGAATTGCTGCCGGCCGGTGTTTCCGGTTCCGGCGGCGGGAGCTTTCGCTCAAATTTGGAAGCGGACAGTGTCTCCTGCGTCCAGACGCCGAAGATGCAGCACTGCTGACTCATGCGCAGCAGATTGGCGCGCATTCCCGCGCTGAGCCCCGGCTGCTGTCCGATCCGGTGCCGGAGCGCTGTCTCGGCGGTTTTTGCCGCCTGGGCGTCCTCCGCGGTCTTTGCGCGAGCATACTGCCGCGACAGGGCGGTCAGCGCCTCCAGAAGGGGCTGTGCCGCCTCCGGATACTGCGCAATGCGGAGCTGTGCCTGCATGGCGTACTGTTCGGCGCGCCCGGACTGTCCTTCGCGTTCGCAGAGGGCTGCCGCCGTCTCAAAATAGACCAGCGCGTCCTCGGCATAGGGCGTAAACTTCCCTCTGAGGTCGGGCTGATACTGGTAGGCGTCGTCCGTCATACCGGAAAAATCCGCAAAGAGCCGGTGTGCAAGCGCACTCTTTCCGGTCATGACCGCACGCCGCAGCTGTGCGGTCCGGAGCATGGCCAGCTCACGGGTTGTCAGCTCCGGCTCCTGCACCTTCCGCAGGGCGGCATCGGCCTCGTCAAACTGCTCCGCCATGACCGCCAGGAACACCGCCAGCACGCGGTCCTGTCCGTC
>JAFPQL010000016.1 GCA_017414145.1 Oscillospiraceae bacterium
ATTCATCATGACAACATACGGTTCTGCCATGCTGCCGTAATAGATCGTCTTTCCGCTGCGGACAACGGGTCTGTTCTTGTAGGTCATATAAGTCTCACTCATGAAAGCGCCTCCGTTTCTCGCGGTAAACCGCAGTTCACCATGTCATCGTAAAGTCTTTGCTCGTATCCTCATAGATCTTCAGATTCTCAATCAGCGTCGTCACATACGACATTCTGCACCGGTACAGCACCTTGCCGTTCACGGAAATATAGGCCTTTCTGCCGCCGGCATCGTAGAATTCAATCTTTGCATTGTGCTGACCGTCCTGCTGCGTCAGATCGACCGATACAAGCGGTGCGCCCTCCGGCGTGACCTCCTCCAGCACCAGATCCTCTGCCGCTGTGTCCAGCAGATAGGTGTAGAGCAGGCGGAACCGCTCAATGTCGGTATCCTTGCCGTTCAGCTTCAGCACATAATCGTCCTTGTCCTTGCCGTAGCCCTTGAAATCGAGTTTCAGATCGCCTGCCTCATAGACCAGTGAGCCGATATCCCACACATAGTTGTCCACAACGGTCTTTGCCGTGATCGCGTCCGCCGTCACATCATCAAAGCAGATCGTATCCGGCGCAAAGCCGTAGACGCAGTTGACCTTGTCCAGAATGCCGTAATACCGCGTGACCGGCGTGTCGCCGGCGTCTTCCTTCTCGTAGGTCTTGCCGAGGCGGAACACGGTCGTCTTGCCGTCGTCCGTTACCCATGTCACCGTTGCAAAGGGATTGTCCAGACCGTAGGAGGCAAGCTGCGCGTCCGTCGGGTGCGGACAGATGACCTCGTCAGCCGACAGGCCATACAGACCGTGCGTGAGGCTCTTGGAGCGGTCCACATTCAGCAGACAGGGCAGCGGCTCCTTCATCACATAGAGCGACGCGACGCCGTTCTTGTCGTTTTCCGCGTAATACCGGTCGTATTCCAGATCAATGTCGTAGTCGAGATTCTCCCGTTCCAGACGGATCGACTGTACCTTGACCGTATCCGTCTCTGCCTGCTCCTCCGTCACCTTTTTGCCGAGGTAGTAATTCTGTTCGCGCAGGAACGGGTCCACAGTGGAATAAGTGACCGAATAGACCGTATCATCGCCCTTGACGCGGAGATAGTATTCACCTTTCGGGGTGCGGCCGCCGATGTAGAATTCCACATCGTCGGCATCGTCCACGGTGTATTTCACCGTGATCTGCTTGTCAAATCCGAAGCGCTTCAGATCATCCTCCGTCGGATGCTCCTTCGCCACGGCACTGGCATCGACGGCATAGCTGCGCGTCGCAAGCGTGCGGATCATGGTCGTATCCATCGGAAGATCCTCATATCCTTCGAGATAGTAGTTCATCACTTCCGTCTCGGTGGATTCACCGGTCTCGTAGTCGGTGTGCTCACCCTTTTCCGCCTTGCGGTTGACGGCATATTTGGTACCGTCTGCGGGCGTCACCTCCACGCGGGAAATGACATCGCTCGACTCCAGCTCCCAGAGCATCGCCGGATGCACATGATCCGGCACAGAGGAGCTTTCCTCTCCGCCGCCGCCCGTCAGCTTCAGCACCGCCAGACCGCCGCCCAGAATCGCCAGCACGCCGCAGCCCGCCAGAAGTCCTTTCACCTGTCTGTTCATCGGTTCTTTCTCCTTAAGTAGACGATGATGCCGATGACAGCAACCAGCAGCGGGACAAGAATCACAACGATATTGCGGATCCACTTCATCTGGTTCTGGCTCACGGTGATCTTGGTCGCGGAGAGCGGCTTCTCACCGACGGTCATCAGCGCATCCTTGCCGCTCATCGTGTTCAGCACGGAGACCAGATAGGACGCGTTCAGATAGGACTTCGACGCGGTGATATTCGGGTCGAACATCATCGGGCTGCCGAATGCCAGAATCCGGCTGGTGTGCGCTGCGTTGTTCACGATGACCGAATTGGTCGCAATCGCGGCGACGGCAAACGAACCGGTTTCCGCACTGTCTGCATTGAAATCCTCCGCCTTGACATTCAGCGGACGGATATAGGTGCTGTTTGCTGTCTCCAGCAGCGCGTGTGTCTCTCTGCCGTTGTTCGCGGTCGTAAAGGAGAGCGTAATCGGACGCGCATACGGTGCGATCACCGGCAGCTTGGACTCCAAAACGCCCTTGTTCAGATCCTGCTCCGACACGACCGACACGACCGGCGTACCGCTCAGACTGCCGAGCACAGACGGCGCGACCTGCGCGGTCTTTTCATTGCCCTCGATCAGCACGGAGGACTCAAACTTCAGACCCCACAGCTCCAGGAAAGCGTCAAGCTTCTCGGTCGCCTGCTGATAGAAGCTGCCGATGCAGACGAGATCGCTGTCATAATTGCCGTCGTTCTTGAGGAATGCCTCCAGCTTGTCAATCTGCGCTTCGGTCAGATCGTTGTACGGCGCGCAGAGCACGGCAAAGTCATAGTCTGCCGCGGACAGCGCATCGGTTGCGATATCGACATCCGTGACAACATAGTTGTTCTTCTCCAGCAGCGACTTGACCGCGCTGAAGGCGGGCGTATCCCAGTCGTAATAGATCGGCTGGCCGTTCGTCTTGCTGATGAACGCCACCTTGACCGGATTCAGATCGGTGACGCCAGCGATTGCGGAGAGCATCGACTGCTCGCCGATGAAGGTGTAGCTGTAATCAATATAACCGGTGGAATAATTCATATTCTGATCGGTCTTGATCATGTCCGTGAAGCGGACCACACGCGTCAGATCGCCGCACTTGAGGACGGTATCGCCCTCGGTGAAGTCGCCGTCGAAGTCCTTGGAATAACGGGAAACCTCCTCCGGATGCTGGGTCATGTTGATGTATTCGACATCAATATGGCCGTTGGACTCCTTCTTGAAGCGGTCCAGTGTCTCCACGATGATATTGAAGCCGTGGTTGTCCTTGACCAGCGTGTCCTCGTCGATCATCACGCCGACCTGAATGTCGTCCTTGACCTGATGCAGATACTCGATCGTCTGTTCATCCAGCTCATACTTGCCGCTTGAGGTCAGGTCGATGTTCCAGTGATAGCGCTCGTCAAGCATATGGCAGATGATGTTCACGATGACGACGCAGGCCAGCACGACTGCCGTCACGACCGTCGCCAGTGCGCCGTACTTGAACTTCTTGCGGCGTCTGACCTGATTCAGAGCGCGTTCCTGCTCCTCCTCCGGCGTCCGCTCACGCTTTTTCTTCTCCGGCTTGGCGGAGTCCTTCTCCGCGGCGCTGTCCGTTTCCGGCAGCGCTTCGCCGTCCTCGATTGCCTGCTCTGCGGCACGGATGGCGTCTGCGGCATCCTCTGCGGATTCCTCCGCGTCAGACACCAGCTCCTCTGCGGTCTCTTCGAGCAGCTCCTCCGCCTTCTCCGCGGCGTCTCCGATGTCCTCGGTCAGTGCGTCGGCTGCCTCCTCAGCGGCCTTTGAAGCCGCATCCGCCTTTGCCTCCGCCCCGTTCGCGGCGTTCAGCGCATTCTGCTTTGCAGCGGCGGCGGATTCAAGCGGATTCTGCTTCTTGTTCTTCTTGCCCATGATGAATCCCTCCTCCTTCAGCTCCAGCGTCTGCGCTCAAACACGCGGATCGTCAGATAATTGAAAATAAATGCAACACTCAGATAGAACACGACGGTCGAGACATTGAACAGACCGACGGTCACCGAATAATACTTCGTGTAGAAGGACAGGCTCTTCATCAGATTCTGAACGAATGCGACCGGAATGAGGTCGCCGAGCAGATCGAGCATATACAGCGCCATCAGCGCGACAAAGCTCAGAACCGCAGCGGCAATCTGATTCTCCGTCAGCGCGGAAATCAGCGTGCCGACCGCGATAAACGCGGCGCCCAGCAGAAACAGCGCCAGGAAGTTTGCGAAGACAATGCCCCACTCAACCTGTCCGAAGCCGCTCATCACCAGTGCGTAAACAAACGGCATCAGAATGGCGATCGTGTAAAGCGTCAGTGCGGCAAAATACTTGCCGAAGACGATCTCGCCGAGACCGACCGGCGCGGTCAGAAGTCCCTGCTCGGTCTTCTGCTTCTTCTCCTCGGAGAAAAGCCGCATCGTCAGAATCGGAATCAGGAAAATCACAACCAGAAACAGGCTCTGGAACATACCGGACATATCCGTCGTGCCGGCAGCCAGACTCGTGCCGTAGAAGAACCATCCCGAGAAGATCCAGAATACGGCCAGAAAAATATATGCGATGCTCGAAGTGAAATAGGCACCGATTTCCCGTCTGTAAATTGCGCCCATCAGTTAACCCTCCTTTGTCTGCGCTGCGGCTTGTTTTTCGGGCTCCGGCAGCACAATGCCCTCACCCATGGTGATCTTGAGGAACACATCCTCCAGTGTCAGCTCCGCAGAGCGCAGCGACAGCAGATACCAGTGATGCTCGCAGACAATATCGAACAGCGCCCGCCGGATATCATAGCCCGGCGCAGCCTCAAGCTCGTATTCGTAGACGCCCGGCTCCCGCTCCATGTCGGCGCGGCAGTACCGGATGCCGTCGATGTTGCGCAGTGCCTTGATGATCTCCTCACGCGGCCCCTCGATGCGTGCCAGCACACGGTGATCGGTCGAGACATTCTTCGAGAGGTTGTCGGCGGTGTCATGCGCCGCAACGACGCCGTGATTGATGATGATAATCCGGTCGCAGGTTGCCTGAATTTCGCTCAGGATATGGGACGACAGGATGACAGAGTGATTTCTGCCGAGCTTTTTGATCAGCGAAAGAATCTCCTGAATCTGACGGGGGTCCATGCCGACCGTCGGCTCGTCGAGAATCAGCACCGGCGGATTGCCGATCAGTGCCTGTGCCAGACCGACACGCTGCCGGTAGCCCTTCGACAGGTTCTTGATGAGGCGGTCCTGCACATCGCTGATCTGCGTCAGGCTCATGACCTCGTTGAGGTGCGCCCGGCGCGGCAGCTTACATTTCTTCAGGTCGTAAATGTAATGCAGATAGCCCTTGACTGTCATGTCCACATAAAGCGGCGGCAGCTCCGGCAGATAGCCGATATAGGACTTTGCCTTGATCGGGTCCTCCAGAATGTCCACGCCGTTGATGAGCGCAGTGCCGGAGGTCGAGGAGATGTAGCCGGTCAGCATATTCATCGTCGTGGATTTTCCCGCGCCGTTCGGGCCGAGAAAGCCGAGAATCTCGCCGTCCTCAACCGTGAAGCTGATGTCGTTGACCGCGTGCTTGTCTCCGTAATGCTTGGTCAGATGCCGTACTTCAATCATTGTAATCGTTCATCCCTTTCCGCGGCGACCGTCGCCGCTTCCGTTCAAGTATCGAATGCCGGGTACAGACCGGCACAGTACCTGTTTATTGTATCTGCCGAATGTGACAATCCCGTGTCAGTCCTGCGAAAAGTTCAGCCTATCTGTTCCGGTCAGCTGCATCCGCTGCCGGATATCGGACTGAATCCCGTCGATCAGCGCCTCTCTGGAATCAAAGCGGCGCTCACCCCGCAGAAAGGCGGTCAGCGTCACCGGCAGCAGTACACCGCTGAGTGTCCCGTGCCAGCCGATCAGATGTGTTTCCGCAACGGGTTCGCCGGTGCCGTCCGTCAGGGTCGGCTGCACGCCGATGCTCGTCACCGACGGAACCAAAACGCCGTTCACCTCGGCATACGAGGCATAGACGCCGTACATCGGCACACACTGCCACGGCGCAAAATGCTGGTTGGCCGTCGGGGAGCCGAGCAGTCTGCCCTGCTGCCGTCCGGACACAACCGGTGCCAGAATCTGATACGGCGCACCGAGCAGACGGTTTGCCGCCGCGATGTCTCCGCGCATCAGCATCTCGCGGATGCGGCCGGATGACACGGTCTGTCCGGCTTCGTCCGTCACCTGCGGAACCGTCCGCACGGCAAAGCCGTAAGCGTTCCCGAAGGCGGTCAGCTCCGCCGTCCCGCAGGACGCCCCTTTGCCGAACCGGTAGTTTTCGCCGCAGACAACCACCGCCGCGCCGATCTGCTCATGCAGAATCTCCCGGCAGAAGGCCTCGCCGTCCAGCCCGCAGATGCGGTCAAAGGGCAGCGCGGTCACGGCACGGGCGCCGCACTGCCGCAGAAGTGCCTCCCGCTGCGCATCGCCGTAGATGTACCGGAGCGGATGCCCCTGCTTTTCGGGCATGGTTTCCGCCTGAAATGTGACGGCATGACAGCTTCCCGCAGCCGCCGCACAGCGCAGGACGCTGCGGTGCCCGATATGCACCCCGTCAAAGACGCCGAGTGCCGCGGCAACCGGGCGTTTTTCCGGATTTTCCATGGTATTCATGCTCTACCTCAAAGATTTTTATAGACCCGCAGCACACCGGCCTCACGGTCCGGCTCTGCCAGACCGAAAAACTGTCCGCTGTCGGAATAAACCCGCAGACGATCCGCTGCTTCGGGCAGATTCAGCCGGGACAGCGTCAGTCTGACGCCGTTTGCATACATCCGCGACTGTGCCGCATTGAGCCGGAGCGCCGGCAGACCGGCAAACAGCCTGTCCGTCGGAATGATGAGTCCGGAAAGGGCATCCTGCTCCGCCGCCTGCTGCACTTCCTCAAAGCCGTGTGCCTCCGCTAGCGTAAACCCGCAGGCCATTGTACGCGTCAGTGCGGTCATGCAGGCGCCGCAGGAGAGCCGCTGCCCGATGTCGTGAATCAGTGTGCGGACATAAGTCCCCTTGCCGCAGCAGACGGACAGTGTGCCGCTGCCGCGCACTTCGTCAAAGTCCTCCAGCGTGAGGGATTCGACCTGCACCTGCCTTGCGGGGCGCTTGATCTCCCTGCCCGCTCTCGCCAGCTCATAGAGCCGCCTGCCGTTGATCTGCACCGCCGAATACATCGGCGGAATCTGATCAATCAGACCGGTGAACGCCGGCAGAATCCGCAGAATGTCCTCCCGGCTGACGGAAAACGGCGTTTCCCGCAGCACGGTTCCGCTGCTGTCCTGCGTATCGGTCACTTTACCGAGCTGAAAGCCCGCCCGGTACGCCTTGCGCGCATCCGGCAGAATGTCACAGGCTCTCGCCGCCGTTCCGACCAGAACCGGCAGCACACCGGTCGCCATCGGATCCAGTGTTCCGGTGTGACCGAGTTTTTTCATCTTCAGGATGCCGCGCAGCTTCCCGATCACATCAAAGGAAGTGAAGCCCTGCGGCTTGTCCATCACCAGGATCCCGCTCACTGCCATTCCTTCAGCATCGCCTCCGAAACATCCATGAGCATCTTGCAGACCGCCTCCGGCTCGCCGTCCCGGATCGAGCAGCCGCTTGCCTTGACATGGCCGCCGCCGCCGAAATGCTGGGCGATTCTGGAGACATCCGCACGGTCGCCGCCGCGCAGGGAAACCCGGTAGGAGCCGTCCGGCTGCTGCTTTGCGATGATGCCGACCTCCACGCCGACGATCTGCATCGGCAGATTGGCCGTCCCCTCCGTCTCCACGGCGGAAAGCCCCAGCTCCTCCATCCACGCGTAGGGCAGATAGACCAGCGCCACGCGCCCGTCCGCGGAGAGTCTGGCGTGCTCCATGAGTCTGGCGTCGAGCCGGAGTCTGCCGGCCGATTTCAGCACAAAGAGCTCGCGGTTCAGCCTTGCGTACGGCAGATCGGGATACTGCTCCTTGATCTGTGCGACGGCGCGGAAGGCCGCCGCATCCGCATTGCTGAACTGAAAACAGCCGGTATCGGTCGCAATGCCGGTGTAAAGGCAGAGCGCCGTTTTCTCCGTCAGGGCGATGCCGTTGTCCTGCATCAGCCGGAAGAGAATCTCGCAGGCTGCCGCCGAATGCGGATTCCAGTGCAGGCATTCCGCATAGTGCGTATTGGAAATGTGGTGGTCAATGCAGAGTGCGATCTCCGCATTTTTCTCACGCTCCGGCAGATCGCCGAAGAGGTTTCTGTCCGCAACATCGACCGAAATCCATGTCTGCGGTGCAAAGTCCTCAAAGGTGACGCCGTCCGTGATATCCCGGAACATGGCCGGAATCGGGTCCGCACAGCAGACCCGTGACCGGATGCCCATATCCCGCAGAATATAGTACAGTGCATAGCCGCTGCCGATGCAGTCGCCGTCCGGCGAGCGGTGAATCAGAATATATACATCTCTGAGGCTCCGCAGAATCCGCAGTGCCTCTGCGCTGCCGATCTCCCGGCAGGCCTTCTGCTGCGTCTGTGTCATCAGACCCGCTCCCCTTTTTCCGTTTTATTCCAGCGGCACGGCCGAATCCGCGTCATTGCCGCCGGTCAGACCGAGGCTGTTCAGCTTCTCGCTGATGTCTGCCGCGTAGGCGATCGAATCATCGGCGATGAAGTGGAGCTGCGGCGATTTGCGCAGCTTCAGGCGGTTGAACAGCTCCGAGCGGATAAACCCGCCCGCAGAGGCCAGCACACCACAGGCGATCTTCGCGTCCTCCGCCCCCTTGAGGCTGGAGACATAGACCTTGCAGTGTCCCATATCGCCCGACAACTCTGCCCGCACGATGGTCAGCGCAGGCGTCAGGCGCGGGTCCTTGAGCTCCTCGCGCAGAATCGCGCTCAGCTCGCGCAGAATATCCTCCTGCACCCGTCCGATTTTGAAGCTTGCCATATCTGGTCACTCCTTTCTGCCGGACTCTCCCGCTTCAGAGCGTAATGGAGCTGTCCGGTTCAGGGTTGTAGTAGTCGCCGGTTGTCTCGGTCTCGTTGAAGAAGCCCTCCTCGTCAAAGATCGTCTCCGGATCGGCGACATCCTCGGAAACGCTCACTTCTCCGAGCAGAATCCGCTTTACGGTATCAAAAAACAGAATGTCGATCGGTCCGAAATCTTCCCATGCCAGCGCCTCGTTGCAATACTGAATCATGTCCGCATTGCTCATTCTCTGATTTTCCATGATACCCTCCGTTCGGGCGGCAGTGTTTCAGGCCTGCCGCCGCAATCCTTCCAAATCAGTCCTCGCGGTACTCCTCGATGATAAAGGCTTCGAGGATATCGCCCTCCTTGATGTCGGCAAAGCGTTCCAGCGAGATACCGCACTCGTAGCCGGACGCCACTTCCTTGACATCGTCCTTGAAGCGGCGGAGCGAGTCGATCTGATCCTCTGCCACGACGATGCCGTCGCGCACCACGCGGATCTTGCACTGTCTGGTGACCTTGCCGTCCAGCACATAGCAGCCGGCAACCGCGCCGACACTGGAAATATGGTACACCTGCCGCACCTCGATGCGCGCCATCTGCACCTCGCGGAACTTCGGCGCCAGCATCCCCTTCATTGCGGTGGAAATCTCCTCAATCGCGTCGTAGATGATGCGGTACAGGCGGATATCCACACCGTCTCTTGCCGCAGTCTCGCTTGCGACCGGCATCGGGCGGACATTGAATCCGACGATGATGGCATTGGACGCGTTTGCGAGCATGACATCGCTCTCGGAGACCGCGCCGACGGCACCGTGGATGACCTTGACGCGCACTTCCTCATTCGAGAGCTTTTCGAGCGACTGCGTCACGGCCTCAACCGAGCCCTGCACATCCGCCTTGACGATGATCGCCAGCTCCTTCATCTCGCCCTCGGCGATCTGCGAGAACAGATTGTCGAGCGTGACCTTGCGGTAGGCGCGGAACTGTTCTTCCTTCGCCTCATGCTTTCTCTGCTCGACCAGCTCCTTCGCCAGACGCTCGTCCTCAACGGCGTTGAAGACATCGCCGGCGCTCGGAACCTCCGCCAGACCGGTGATCTCAACCGGCACGGACGGACCTGCCTCCTTGACGACCTTGCCCTTGTAGTTCGTCATGACACGGACTCTGCCGACCGCCGGACCCGCGATGATGACATCGCCGGTGTGCAGCGTACCGTTCTGCACGAGGATTGTCGCAATCGGGCCTCTGCCCTTGTCCAGACGCGCCTCGATGACGGTACCCTTTGCCAGACGGTTCGGATTCGCCTTCAGCTCGCGCACCTCCGCGACGAGCAGGATATTTTCAAGCAGCTCCTCGATGCCCTCGCCCGTTTTCGCGGAGACCGGCACACAGATCGTGTCGCCGCCCCACTCCTCGCAGACGATCTCATGCTCGGTGAGCTGCTGCTTGACGCGCTCGGGGTTTGCGCCTTCCTTATCCATTTTGTTGATCGCAACGATGATCGAAACGCCCGCCGCCTTCGCGTGGTTGATCGACTCGATCGTCTGCGG
>JAFPQL010000137.1 GCA_017414145.1 Oscillospiraceae bacterium
ATGGAGATATACGCCAGAATATTGCCGATGTCACCGAATTCAATCTGGATGTCGTACTCATCCCGCAGCAGGTCGTAGACCTCGATGCCGGCAAGCCCGATCTCTCTGGTATAGACCGAGAGCTTGGTCACATCGAAGGCGAAGCAGCTTGTGCCGTTGCACAGCTCGGACGAGTAGGCGTAGTAGCCGCCGATTTCATTGATCTCGGTGCGCGCATATTCCGCGATGCCCATGACCTTGGCAAAGGATTCGCTGCCGCGCAGCGCCAGATTCCGGCGGGAGATATCGAGGCTGGAAATCAGCAGGTACGAGGCGCTGGTCGTCTGTGTAAGATTGATGATCTGCCGGACATAGCCCTCGTTGACGCTGTGATTCAAAAGCAGCAGCGAGCTCTGCGTCAGGCTGCCGCCGGACTTGTGCATGGAAACTGCTGCCATGTCCGCACCGGCTTCCATTGCCGTGACGGGCAGCTTCTCCTGAAAATAAAAATGTGTGCCGTGCGCTTCATCGACCAGCACCTGCATCCCGTGGGCATGGGCGAGCTTCACGATGGCGCGCAGATCAGAGCAGATGCCGTAATAGGTCGGGTTGTTGACGAACACCGCGACTGCGTCGGGATTCTCGTTGATCGCCTGCTCCACCTGAGACAGCTCCATGCCCAGTGCGATGCCGATGCGCGGCTCCACATCGGGATTGACATAGACCGGCACCGCGCCGCACAGCACGAGCGCATTGATGACGCTCTTGTGGACATTGCGCGGGACGATGAGCTTCTGCCCGGCCTTGCACGCCGAGAGAATCATGCTCTGCACGGCGGAGGTCGTTCCGCCGACCATGAAAAAGGCGTGCGCCGCACCGAAGGCATCCGCTGCGAGGTTTTCCGCTTCCAGAATCACTGACACCGGATGGCAGAGATTGTCCAGCGGCTTCATCGAATTGACATCAATGCCGACGCACTGCTCGCCGAGCAGCCGCACCAGCTCCGGATTGCCGCGGCCGCGTTTGTGGCCGGGAACATCAAAGGGAACCACGCGCTGCCGCCGCAGACGCTCCAGCGCCTCATATACGGGGGCGCGCTTCTGCTTTTCAAAATCCATGCGCTTCTAACCGATCCTTCTTCTGCGGATTCCGTGCGGATGCGGTCTGCCTGCCGCACGGTCAAAACTTCTGTGTAAAGAGAGAAGGCACCCTGCACGGAGCCATCGTACCGGAATCAGGGCGGCGGAAAACGCCCCCTTGGCGCTGATGAACGGGATGCAGATTGCCTCACGGATATACTGCTCTTATTATATCACAGCGGGCGCGGACTGTCAAGCGAAAATCCCGCAAAACTGCGGCGGGGGGACTTGACTTTCTGCCCGCTCTGTGATACGATAAAGGAAGGGTGACCCGAAATCCGAGGGGGAAGGAGTTTTTCACATGAAAGGAAAGAAACTGACTGCGGTGCTGCTCAGCCTGCTGACGGCGGGAATGATGCTGCCGCAGTCCGCGTCCGCAACGGCGCTGCCGCACAAGGCGGACTTTGAGGAGCCGGAGGTGAATTTCGCAAAGCTGCTGCAATATTCGCTGTATTTCTACGACGCGAATATGTGCGGCACGGATGTGACCGGCAAGAGCCTGCTGCCGTGGCGCGGAAACTGCCATATCTATGACGCGAAAATCCCGCTCCAGCCGATGCAGGACGGCATCGGCACCAATTTCACGGCGGCGGAAATCGCAAAGTACAGGGACATTCTCGACCCGGACGGCGACGGCTTCGTCGATGTGTCCGGCGGCTTTCACGACGCGGGCGACCATGTCAAATTCGGAATGCCGGAGACCTATGCGGCATCCGTTGTCGCGTGGGGATACTATGAATTCCGCGACGCCTACGAGGCCATCGGGGAGGCTGAGCACACCGAGACGATTCTGCGGCATTTCTCCGAATACATGATGCGCTGCACCTTCCGCGATCAGGACGGCAAGGTCGTCGCGTTCTGTCATCAGGTCGGCGACGGCGACATCGACCACAAATACTGGCAGTCTCCGGAAATCGACGCGATGCAGCGGCCGGCGTTTTTCGCAACGGAAAACCGCATGGCAACCGATGTCGTCTCCGAGGCGGCGGCGTCGCTGGCAATCAACTACTGCATCTTCAAGGAGAGCGACCCGGACTACGCCGCGGACTGTCTGGATTATGCCAAGGCGCTCTACCGCTTCGCCGCCGAGACGAAGAAGGCGCTCCTCAAGGGCGCGGACGGCCCTGCGAGCTATTACGAGTCCAAAAAGTGGGAGGACGACTTCTGCTTTGCGGGCGGCTGGCTCTATCTCATCACGGAGGACCACTGGTATCTGGAGCAGTGCCTCAAATATGACGACTACTACGCCCCGCCCGGCTATGTGCTCTGCTGGAACGATATGTGGAACGGTGTTTCCATTATTTTCGGCAGAATTCAGGATCAGTATCCGGAGATCTGCGAGGAGACCCGTGTCGCAATCGGCAGAGGGCAGTACGAAAAGCTCGACTTCTGGGAGATCGAAGCCAAGGCGCTGAACGAATATATCTCCGGCTCCAAATACACCGATGCGGGTTATTTCTTCATCGACAACTGGGGCTCCGCCCGCTACAACACCGCCGCGCAGTTCACGGCACTCGTCTACGACAAGTATCAGAAGGGCAAGGACTGCTACAAGCCCGACCAGCCCGACTACCATTTCTCCGAATGGGCGCTGGGGCAGATGGAATATCTGCTCGGCGACAATCCGCTCGGCCGCTGCTATGTCGTCGGCTACAACGAAAAATCCGCGAAATATCCGCATCACCGCGCCGCGTCCGGCCTGACCATGGCGGAGGACACCGCAGAGCACAAGCATGTGCTCTGGGGCGCGCTGGTCGGCGGCCCGCGCAAGAATGACCAGCACAGCGACACCACAAACGACTGGGTGGACAATGAGGTGACGATCGACTACAACGCCGCGTTTGTCGGCGCGGCAGCCGGACTGTATCTGCAATACGGCGACGAGAGTATGCAGCCGACACCGGATTTCCCGCCGCCGGAAAAGGAATCCGACGACGGCCTGTTCTCCGGCAATGACTTCTGGGTCTCCGGCTATTATCAGGATGCGCCGGAAAGCACGGGCGCCGGCACGACAAAGCTCACCTTCTTTGTGAACACGGACAGTCTGGAGCCGCACACCGATCTGTCGATCCGCTATTATTTCGACATCAGCGAATTTGAATCGAACACCGGGATTCCCGGCAGCTTCGTGCTCCAGTGCCCCTACGATCAGGTGCAGACGGAGGTCACCGGAAAGAAGGCGGAGATCTCGCAGCCGAAGCAGTACAAGGATGACATCTACTATATCGAGATCGCGTGGCCGGAATACGCCATTGCAAACTCCAATAAAAAGGTTCAGCTCATTCTGGGGATGTTCTACGGCGACAACTGGGATCCGGACAACGACTGGAGCCTGACCGGCATGAAGCAGCTCGGCGAGGAATACGACACGCTGGTCAGCGGCGTAGAGGTCGCGGAGCGCTGCCCGAATGTCTGCGTCTATGCGGACGGCGTGCTGGTCGGCGGCACGGAACCGGACGGCACGGTTCCGGACAAGGTCTACACCGCGGCACATCTGGACCGCCTGATGAAAATGCTGCTGAACATCAGGCCCTTTGATTCCAAAGAAACCGCAATGCAGTTTGACTTCAGCGGCGACGGACATCTCGATGCGCGGGACGCCGCGCTGCTCAGACAGATCCTGCTGAAGCAGCAGAAAAAGTAAACCGACCAAGCCGCAGCGCCCGGAAGCCTGTTTTCCGGGCGCTGTTTCTATAATTTATTTGCAATGTCAGTACAGATTGATATATGACAATAGAAAAGTCATTCCGCGGATTGCACAACAAATCGGGGATCCGTAAATCCACCTTTTTAATGGAATCTTAATAAGCAATAAGAGACGGAACCGCAATATCATACTTGAATTCCCATAATTTATATGATATAATTGCTGTGATGCGATTTGCATCAGAAGGAGGTAATTGCGATGAATTTGAAACATATCGCAACCGTTCTGCTCTGCGCAGCGGCAATGGCAGCAGCACCGTATATGCCGGGAATCCGCAGCGTCGTGCAGGACAACAGCATCACAGCAGAAGCAGCAGACAGTTGTATCGGACAGTTCTGGTCGGGCAATTTCGGATATCAGCTCTACCAGACAAGCAGCGGCACCAAGTACGCCGTCATCGCCTCGGCGGTTGACAGCCAGACGCTGACAGTCGGTGCAACCGTCACCCATCAAAGTGTCTCCTACCCGATCCGGAAGATCAAGGACGGCGCAATCGCACTCCGTACCGTCACCACCTTCGATCTCACAAACGCCAGCAATTTGCAGGAGATCGGCGCAAACGCGTTTTCCGGTTCCACCGTCAAGTATGTCAGAATCGGCGGCGGGAATCTGACGATCAAGCAGGAGGCATTCCGCAGCACACCGCAGCTCCAGTATGTATATGTATACTCCTCTGTCACCGATCTGACAATTGAGCAGAACGCCTTTACGGAATCCGGTCTGAAGTACTTCTATTGCTACGCAGACAGAGTCACCCTGAAGACCAAGTCCTTTGAGCGCAGCACCAATCTCAGAAGTATGTATCTTTATTCCGATACGGATACCGCTACCATTCAGACTGCGGCCTTCGCGCAGTCCGGCATCACAAATCTCAATGTCTACTGCCGCAACATCACGATTGCGCAGAACGCATTCTCGAACCCCAGCTCCAGTATGACCTCTGCAAGCCTGAGCAATGTCTATTTCGGCAGCAATACCAGCATCATCACGCTGTACGACCATGCGTTCAACGGACTGTGGTCGCTGGGCACCGTCACGATCAGCAATCCGAACGCTGATCTGTTCCTTGGCAAAGCTGTGTTCTCCGGCTCCACGCTCCGGACCATCAATCTTCCGAACACAACCACAAGCATTCCGGAGGATACCTTCTCATACTGCGGTCAGCTTTCGTGCTTCCCGGTTTCCGGATCCGTCACTTCCATCGGGAAAAACGCATTCTCGCACGCCTCTCTGCCCGACACAGTTTACATCCCGGCCGGCGTGACATTCATTGACCCGACCGCTTTCACCTATGCACAGAATGTCAGCAGCTTCAGTGTACCCGGCAGCAATCCGAACTACAAATCCGTCGGCGGCGTGCTGTACTCCAGGGACGGTTTCACACTGCTTTGTTTCCCGGAAAAGAAGGAGTCGTACACCCTGAATACCACCGCCTCCCTGATTCCGGACGGCGCAATCTACAACAACAAGTTCCTGCACTCCCTCTCGATCCCGAATTTCGCCCGTCCTTACAACGAACAGGTTTCCTTCTACGGCCTTGACAATCTCGAATATCTGACCATTCCGTCGTCGGAGTACAACAACAGAACCGGCGAAAACCTGATTTACCGCTACAGCGACCTGTTCTTATATACGAATCTGCACAACATCAACAATGTGGAAATCGTTGAAACGCCTGACGGCAGCGAACCGCGCATCTGCGAAAAGTTCCGTCCCTTTGTGGAGGCAAACCTTGACAACTACCAGCTTACATATTACTATTTCATGGAGGATTATGCGAACAAGATGGCAGACTATGTCGTCAACTCCGTCACGAATTCGTCTATGAGCCCGCTCAAAAAGGCCGTGCGTCTGCACGAGTGGATCTGCGCCCGCACAACCTACGATCCGAGAGAGATTGCCGATCCCGATTTCTCTGATTACGGCAACCATACCGAATACTCTGTATTCCTTCACAAAGAGCTCATCAACGGCACGCTCACAAATG
>JAFPQL010000017.1 GCA_017414145.1 Oscillospiraceae bacterium
AGGAGCAGCCGCTGGACCGCGTGATCGCGGCACTCGGCATCCGCAATATCGGACAAAATGCCGCCGTGCTGCTCTGTGACAGCTTCCCGTCGATTGACGCGATCCGCAGCGCTGAAACAGACGATCTTGCGGCGATTGACGGCTTTGGTGAGATCATGGCGCAGTCCGTGCGGGAAGCCTTTTCCGAACCGGCGTTCACCGCACTGGTCGATGCGCTTCTGGCACACGGCGTCAAAATGGAATATGCGGCGAAACAGGTCGCAGATACGCGCTTTTCCGGCATCACATTCGTCCTGACCGGCACGCTGCCGAATCTGAAGCGCGACGAGGCGAAAGCGATGATTGAAGCGCACGGCGGCAAGGTTTCCGGCTCTGTCTCGAAGAAAACCGGCGTCGTCGTCGCAGGTGAGGACGCGGGCAGCAAGCTGACCAAAGCGCAGGAGCTCGGCATCGAGATCATCGACGAGGCGGAGCTGCTGCGCAGACTCGGCGAAACGCCGTAATCACCGGAAATCCGGAGGAAAACCATGAAAACAGTCATCATTCACGGGCAGAGTCATGAGGGCGTGACCTGTCATCTGGCGCGCATGACGGCCGCGCAGCTGCACGGCGAAGTGACAGAGTTCTTTCTGCCGCGTGATTTCGGAGAATTTTGCCGCGGCTGCACGACCTGCTTTGTGCAGAGCGAAACGAAATGTCCGCATTTTGAGCAGCTCCGCCCGATCACCGAAGCGATTGACGCGGCGGATGTCATCATCCTCGCAAGTCCGGTGTATGTTTACCATGTGACCGGCTCCATGAAGGCGCTGCTCGATCATTACGCCTACCGCTGGATGCCGCACCGTCCCGATGCGCGGATGTTCCGCAAGCAGGCGGTCTGCATTTCGACCGCGGCCGGTGCCGGGATGAAAAGCACGATCAGGGACATGGCAGACAGCACATTTTTCTGGGGCTGTGCGCGGACGGAAAAGCTCGGCATCGCCGTTTCCGCGACGGACTGGAACGGCGTCAGCGAAAAGAAAAAGGCGCAGGCAGAGCGAAAGACGGCAAAGCTCGCCGCAAGGATTCTGCGGCGCAGCGGAAATGTGAAGCCGTCGCTCAAAACGAAGCTGTTTTTTGCGGTTATGCGCATGATGCAGAAGAACGGCTGGAATCCGGCGGACAAGCGCTACTGGCAGGAAATGGGCTGGCTTGACAAAGGACGCCCGTGGAAATCAAAGGAGAGCATATGAAACTGATTTTGGCATCCGCTTCCCCGCGGAGAAAGGAACTGCTCGGCAAGCTCGGCATTCCGTTTGAGGTGATTGTCTCGGACTGTGACGAGACACTGCCGGACGGCATTCCGGCGGAGGAGGCGGCGGAGCTGCTGGCGGTGCGAAAGGCGGCAGCCGTCGCAAAACAGCACCCCGATGCGGTTGTGATCGGCGCAGATACGACGGTTCTGCTGGACGGCCGGATCCTCGGCAAACCGCATGACCGTGCGGAATGCGCTGCAATGCTGCATCTGCTGTCTGGACGGCAGCACAGGGTCGTGACGGGGGTTGCGATCTTCTGGAACGGCCGTTCCGCGAGTTTTTCAGATGAAACACTGGTGCAGTTTTACCCGCTGACAGAGGCAGAAATCAATGCCTATGCGGATTCCGACGAGCCGTATGACAAGGCGGGCGCCTACGGCATACAGGGGCAGGGCGCGCTGCTGGTTGCGGGCATTTCCGGCGATTATTCCAATGTCGTCGGTCTGCCGGTTTCGCGTCTGGCGCGGCAGATGCGCGATTTCGGACTGCTCTGAAAGGAGGAGACGGGAATGCTCCGTTTTTTCGGCCGCGGGTCGGCCTTTTCAGACAATCAGAACAGCGCCTTTTTTGAACAGGACGGCACTCTGGTGCTGCTGGACTGCCCGATGTCGGCGTTTCACGCCCTGCGCCGCTATGCACAGTCGCACACATGGAACGGCATCCGCGTGCTGGTGACGCACCCGCACAGCGACCACATCGGCGGTATTCCGATGCTGATTCACTATGCAAAGCATCTGCTGCATATTCCGGTGACGGTCATCGTCCCGACAGCGGAGCTTGCCGGTGATCTGCGCTTCCTGATTGAGCGTCTTGACGGCTGCAAGCCCGCGGATTACACGCTGCTGACCGTCGGAGAATGTGCGCTGCCGTGGCTGACTGCCGCGGTTCCCGTCCGGCACTCCGAGGCACTTGACGGGCGGTGCTTTGGCTATGTGCTGAGAATCGGCGGGCGGGATGTCGTCTACACCGGCGATACTTCGGAGCTGACGCCGTTTCTTCCGTATCTGCACCGCGGCGCGCTGCTCTATACAGAGGCGGCCTGCTATGACAGCGGCGTGCATCTGTATCTGGATGCCGTGCTGCCCGTCCTGCTGCGGCTGCTTGAGGAGGGCACGGCTGTTTACCTGATGCACCTGGACGACGAAGCCGCAATTATGGAGAAAATCAGCGGAACCGGCCTGCTTCCGGCGCCGCTCTGGGATGAAACCGACAGGATTACCGGCACAGGCTCTTGACAGAACGGGGAAAATCCTGTAAAATAGAAGTATTATCGGATTGAAAGGAAAATGCACATGATTTTACTGGATGATATCCGTACCGAGCTGGTCAATGCCAGACCGGAAGTGAAGGAGCTCGGTGAGGTTCTGCAAATTGAGCGTGCAAAATCTGACCTCGGCGATATGAAGCGCCAGATGGAGTACGAGGGCTTTTGGGACGATCATGAAAAGGCGCAGCAGGTCACGCAGAAGTGCAATACGCTGGAGCGCAAGGTCGAGAATTACGAGCGGCTGTCCGCGCTGCTCGAAGACACGATCGCACTGATCGAGCTCTGCATCGAGGAGGGCGACGATTCCTCGAATGAAGAAATTATGGCGGACGCGGAGAAATTCCGCGAACAGCTTGCTGCGGAAAAGTTAAAGACGCTGCTGACCGGCGAATACGACAATTCCAACGCGATTCTGACGATTCACGCCGGCGCGGGCGGCACCGAGGCACAGGACTGGTCGCAGATGCTCTACCGGATGTATAACAAGTACGCGGAATCGCACGGTTTCAAGGTCGATCTGCTCGACTGGCTCGACGGCGACGAAGCGGGCATCAAGTCCGCATCGTTCATGGTGCAGGGCGAGAATGCCTACGGCTTCCTGAAGTCAGAGGCGGGCGTACACCGTCTGGTGCGCGTGTCGCCGTTCGATGCGTCCGGCCGCCGTCACACCTCGTTTGCCGCACTGGAGGTTATGCCGGAAATCTCCGACGATGTGGAAATCGAGATCCGTCCGGAGGACATTGAGATGCAGGTTTACCGGTCGTCCGGCGCGGGCGGTCAGCACATCAACAAGACCAGCTCCGCCGTCCGTCTGACGCATATCCCGACAGGCATTGTCGTTTCCTGCCAGACCCAGCGCAGCCAGTTCCAGAATAGGGACTACTGTATGAAAATGCTGCGTGCAAAGCTTGTGGAAATCAAGGAGCGCGAGCATCTGGAGAAGATTTCGGACATCAAGGGCGTCCAGCTCAAGATCGAGTGGGGCAGCCAGATCCGTTCGTATGTCTTCATGCCCTATACGCTTGTCAAGGATCACCGCACCGGCTGTGAAACCGGCAATGTGCAGGCGGTCATGGACGGCGATCTCGATGCGTTCATCAATGCCTATCTGAAGGCGCTTTCTCACGGCACACTGCAATCCGGCAGTGCGGCCGCCGATCTCTGATTCTGTTCCCCGAAGCATTTTTTCCGGTGCTTCGGGGATTTTTCGTCTGCCTCGGCCCATCGTCCGGTACTTGCAAAATCGTCCGGATTGTGGTATAATAATAGAAAACTATTCGCAGGCGGAACCGGTCTGCGGAACGGGCTGCACCGGGCAGCCGGCGAAAGGAATCTGTCTATGAGACTGCTGATTGTCCGGCACGGCGATCCGGACTATGAACACGATACCCTGACACCCGCGGGACACCGCGAGGCGGCGCTTGCAGCGGCATATCTCTCGAAGGAGCAGATTGATGCGTTTTATCTGTCTCCGCTGGGGCGCGCACAGGACACCGCAAAATACACGCTGGATGCGATGCACCGGACCGGGGAGACACTCCCGTGGCTCTGCGAATTCTATGCGCGGATCCGGCATCCCGATACGGGAGATTTCCGCATTCCGTGGGACTGGCTGCCGGCCTTCTGGACGGCGGAGCCGCAGTATTACGACAAGGACGCGTGGCATCAGACCGATGTGATGCGGGAATACCGCGTCGGTGAGGCGGCACAGCTTGTCTGTGAGGGGCTGGATGCCGTTTTAGCCTCGCACGGCTATGTGCGCGACGGCATGGTCTGGCGCGTCGTGGAGCCGAACTCGAAAACACTCGCTTTTTTCTGTCATTTCGGCGTCGAATGCGTCATGCTCGGACATCTGCTCGGCATCTCGCCGATGCAGCTCTGGCACGGATTCTGTGCGGCGCCGTCCTCGATCACGACGGTTTACACCGAGGAACGGCGGCAGGGGATCGCGTCGTTCCGCGTCTCCCGGTTCGGAGACACCTCGCATCTGTATGCGGCGGGTGTGCAGCCGTCCTTTTCGGGACGCTTCTGCGAGCGGTTTGACAATGCGGAGGAACGGCATGATTAAACGCAACTGGAGGAAAATGGCTTGAATATCATCATCGTGGGACTCGGCAAGGTCGGCAGAGCGCTGACACAGCAGCTCAACGAATCCGGCAACAACATTACGGTTGTCGATCCGGATGCCGGCAAGATCAATGATGTGACAGAGCGGACGGATGTCATGGGCGTTGTCGGAAACGGCCTGACGCGCACGGTGCTGGAGGAGGCACATATCACGGAGGCGGATCTTCTGATCGCCGTCACCGGCTCGGACGAACGGAATCTGCTCTGCTGTCTGCTGGCCAAGCGTGCCGGAAAGGGCGCCTGCCAGACCATCGCGCGCGTGCGGAGTCCGCAGTACAGTGAGGACGGCGCGTTCCTGCGCAAGGAGCTCGGCCTTGCAATGATTATCAATCCCGAATACGCGGCGGCGGCGGAGATTGCCCGTGTGCTGCGGTTCCCGTCTGCCATCAAGATCGACACCTTTGTCAAGGGCAGAATCGAGCTGATGAAATTCAAGCTGCCGGAGGATTCCCCGCTCTGCGGCATGGCAGTCCGCGACATCGAGCCGAAGCTGCACTGCGATGTGCTGGTCTGCACGGTTGAGCGCGGCGAGGAGGCGTTCATCGCGTCCGGCGATTTCATCTTCCGGGAGCGGGATGTCATTTCGATCATTGCGGAGCCGAAGAACGCATATCATTTCTTCCGCAAGATCAATTATAAGGCGCTGCCTGTCCACAACGCGCTGATCGCGGGCGGCGGCGATATCACCCATTATCTCTGCGCAATGCTTGCGAAGTCCGGCATCAGTACGACGGTCATCGAGAAAGACCCTGTGCGCGCAGACCTTCTTTCCGACGAGCTTCCCGATGTCACGGTCATCAATGCCGATGCCGCCGATCAGGAGGTGCTGATGCAGGAGCAGATCGACAAGGCGGGCGCGTTTGTCGCCCTGACGAACATCGACGAGGAGAACATCCTGCTGTCGCTGTTTGCGCGTTCAGTCAGCAAGGGCAAGCTCGTCACAAAAATCAACCGCATCGACTTTGACCATGTCATCGAACGGCTCGATCTGGACACCGTCATCTACCCGAAGAACATCACGGCGGAGATCATCGTGCGCTATGTCCGTGCGATGAAAAACACGATCGGCAGCAATGTCGAGACGCTCTATCAGCTCATCAAGGGCAAGGTCGAGGCGGCGGAGTTCACGATCTGCGAGGGTTCGCCGATCATCGGCATCCCGCTGATGGATCTGAAATTCAGGGAGGGCGTGCTGGTTGCGGCGATTGTCCGGAACCGCAAGGTTATCCTGCCGCGCGGCAATGACCGGATCGAGGACGGTGACGCGGTTGTCATCGAGGGACAACGTTTTGGTAAGCGATTCGACGGAGGATTCCGGAGGTGCTGCCTTGCTGCTGTAAAATGCACTCAACTGCACATAGGGGATTTCGTCGTCTGCTGTCCAGCGTTCTGCGGCGGTCTGGTGAAGCTGTTCGGACGTCATGCAGACGCCGATGCATTCGCAGACAAATGCGCCGAGGAGCAGCGCTGCTGCAAGGAGCAAGGGAACCGCTTTTCTGAATGCCGGCTTCATCACTGATCCTCCATGCGTACCTGATCGCCAGGTGCAATGGGCTTTTCGGCGTTTGTGATGACGTAATCCGAGCCGTTGATATCGCCCTGTACG
>JAFPQL010000138.1 GCA_017414145.1 Oscillospiraceae bacterium
CGGTATGAAGCCAGCCGCGCACCGGTTTTTCCGGAGAATTGACAATTCCGGCGGGCTGTGATACAATAGAGTCAGACTTCTATACCATATAATATGAAAGGAACGGCGGACGGCGGCAGGAGGGGGAATGGCGGTGCGGCTGCGGTATCACAGCGCGAAGAAGAACCGGAAACTGGAACAGAAATACCGTACAATCCGGCGTCAGCGCATCCTGCAAAGGCTCCGGGAGCGCCTTTTGCCGACGGCACTGATGCTCCTGCTGATTGGCGGATTTGCGCTGTATACGGTGCTGAAGGGCCGGACAGAACGGACGGTGCGGACGCATCCGGAGGCGGCAGTGCGGGTCTTTCTGCTCGATGTCGGGCAGGGGGACGCAATCCTCATCGAGTCGCAGGGACACGCCGTACTGATTGACGGCGGCGACCCCGATCAGGGCGACCGCGTCACGGCCATGCTGCGCGGGCTCGGTGTCAGCCGGCTCGATTATCTCATCAATTCGCACCCGCACGCGGATCACTGCGGCGGGCTGAAAACGGTGCTCCGGCAGATGCCGGCGGGGGAATTTCTGCTGCCTGCGGTGCCGGAAGTGCTGATGCCGACTGCATACAGCTTCCGGTCGCTGCTCGATACCGCCGCACAGCGGGGTGTTCCCGTCCGGACGCCGGTGTGTCAGAGCCGCGTGGCGGTCGGGGCGGCGGAGCTGGAGTTTCTCAGCACGGACAATACCGTGTATGAAGACCTGAATGACTGCTCGCTGGTCTGCGTGCTGCATTGCGGGACAGTGCGGTTCCTGTTCACGGGCGATCTGGAGCAGGCAGGGGAGCAGGCGCTGCTGGACGCCGGACTGATTCCGCGGGCTGCGGTGCTGAAAGTCGCGCATCACGGCAGCGCGAACGCGACCTCTGAGGCGTTTCTGCGGGCGGTCTCGCCGGACTTTGCCGCGATCTCCGTCGGCGCGGGCAATGACTACGGGCATCCCGCCCGGAAGGTCACAGAGCGCCTGACCGCTGCCGGCTGCCGGATTTTCCGCACCGATCTGGACGGAACCGTCTGCTTTTACACCGACGGCAGCAGCCTCGGCGCTGAGACCGGCATCACTTTCTGAAAATTGCGATTTGGTTTTCGGCGCGCTTCTTCGATTCCGGTTATAGGCATTTTCTAATCAGAGCGCGCAGTTTCGCGCAATAATCGGGCATATCTTGTATTGTATATAACGATATTGCTGCGCAAATTAACATACGGTAGACTTTTCGAACCGGACATTACAGTTTGTAATGATTTTTGTGCCGATTACTATAAGTTTTTGCCTATAGCATCTATTACACAAATCCTATTTGCTTTTTGACAAAATCTATGTTACAATCATACCATAGGGAAAAGTTGAACAGGGAAAAGGAAATCGGACAAACCTGAATTCAATCGCAATATTTGAGTTATGAACCGCAATTTTTGGTTCATCTGAAACAGCGGCGCAAAATGGCCGCTGCACCGCGGCGAAATGCCGCGCTGAATATCGTTCCCCCTAAGTGGCAGCGTCGGGAACGGACCACCCTCCCGACTCGGCGCTCCACTCTTCTTTTTCTGCGGCATCTCGCGCAGAGTATAAAACCAATCAACAGAAATACAGAAAGCAACTCATAAAGTAATTCAGGCGGGTATGAACATTTTTTCGATGTCAGGCCCGCCTGAATTCAAAAGAATGCGCTTTGCGGAATCCAGACCGCGGGCGCCGGCATCCGGTCTGACGGGAGACCGGAAATACATTATGTTAAAGGGGTAATTCAAGATGAAAATGATGAGTCTGAAGCGGCATATCGCAAGGGCAGTCAGTGCGGCTGTTCTCGTGTCCTCCGCGATTGTGACCATGCCTGCGCCTGTCCTCGCCGGACAGACGCTGCTGAAGGCCACCTTCGAGAGCGGCTATGACGGGTTCGCTGCGCGTTCGACTGAGACTGTTGAGCGTGTCAGCACGGACGCCTATGAGGGTGACTACTGTCTGAAGATTTCCGGCCGTAACGAGGCTTGGAACGGTCCTGTCTATTCCATGGCGGGCGGCAGTTGGGCGGCCGGAGAAACCTACGAATTCTCCTGCGCAGTCAAGCAGAGCACCGGTTCTGCAATCAAAATGCAGATGTCCCTTGAGTACACCGGCGCAGACGGCACGGAGTACGCACAGATCGTGACCGAGACGGTTCCGAGCGGCGCTTGGACAATCCTTTCCAATCCGTCTTACACGATTCCGACCGGTGCCACCGGTATGTCCCTCTATGTGGAAACCACCGGCAGCGACATCGACGACTTCTATGTCGATCTGGTGCAGTCCTCTGTGCCGACCGCATACCGCAAGGGTGATGTCAACCACGATGAGAAGATCAGCCGCGCTGATGTGGACGCGATGGTCGATTTCCTGCTCGCCAAGAGCACGAACGATGTCTACCTCGACACCTCTGATCTCGACGGCAACGGCAAGATCAATGCTGTCGATCTCGCACTGCTCAAGCGGCTCTTCGTTTCCGGCGAATACACCCGCACCACAACCACCACGACGACCACAACCACCACGACGACCACTTCTTCCGGCGGCGGCAGCCTCCAGAGAATCAAGGGTCAGTGGACGCATGTTGCGGACATCGAGTGGATCAAGGCGATGAACGCCTCCAAGGTCGTGGCACTGAGCTTCGACGACGGCCCGTTCAGCGCCAACACACAGCAGGGCAGAGCCGCTGCGAAGATTCAGGATGAGCTGACCAAGAACGGCTTCCACGCGACCTTCTTCTATGAAGGTGACCACCTTTCCAGCAACGAGAATGAAGTCAGAGAAGCAGAAAAGCGCGGCTTTGAGGTCGCAAACCACACCTGGTCGCATCCGCACTGGAAGACCTGGGGCGGTCAGCAGGCTTTTGAGGAGTACAGCCGCTGCAAGCAGGCGCTCGACAGAATTATCGGCGATGACCGTGAGTACCTTGTCCGTCCGCCGTTCCTTGAGTACAGCGATCAGATCCTGCAGGCACTTCCGGTTCCGTGCCCGAACTGCGGTCACGATACGACCGACTGGAACGGTGCTTCCACGCAGAATATCGTTTCCGGCATTCAGCAGAAGGCGCAGCAGAACCAGCTCGACGGCCGCGTCGTTCTGATGCACGAGAACTATGATACCACCGCGGCAGCGGTTGAGCAGCTTTGCCCGTGGCTGAAGCAGCAGGGCTTTGCGGTCGGTACCGTTTCCGAGATGTTCAAGTTCCACAACAAGGAACTGAAGGCGCACAAGCTTTACAACACAGTTTGGGATTAAGCTGCACTACAGTACCAGAAATTTCCCTCCCGGGACTGAGTATGACCCCCATGCAAAGGACACCTGCGAACGCAGGTGTCCTTTGTCTGTATCTGTGCATAAAATGACGGCAGGGGCGGGGAACGCCTGAATCCGCTGCGCCTTGCGGCTTGGCCGCGCAGTCTGCCCAAAACCTGCGCACCGGATTGATTTCTGTGATTCCCTGCTGTTCCCCCGGAAGGAGGTGCGTGCCATGCAGCATATCCGGCTTCGCAGAGCGGTTCGCGGGTTCCTGCAAACTGCGTTCGGGACGCTTGCCGCGGGGATGACTGCGGCGGCGTGCGGCGTCCCTGCCGCATCGGAAAGCTGGAAAACGGCACTGTTCGTGCTGACGGCGTCGGCGTTTTCCGCGGCTGCCGCTGCCCTGATCTGTCCGCAGTCTTCGTCCTGACGGATTTGCAGGGCGGAAATTGCAAAGCCCATTGCGTATTCCGGCAGAATGTGTTATAATACAGTCAGACAGCGGAAGATACCGCATCGGCAACATCACAGGACACGGAGGAATCAAGATGAATTACGGAAAACGAATCCTTGCGGCGGCGCTCTCTGCCGCGATGCTGAGCGGGCTGTTTGCCTGCGGAAAACCGGACAGCAGCACAGCCGACACAACAGAGCCCGCCACTGCGGCGACGACGGAGACAACAACCGTTTCGACCACGGAGTTGACCACGGAGCTGACGACAGATCAGGAGACGACCGTGACAACGGATCCCGCGCTGACCACTCTGTCCGAAACGGAGCGCAGCAGCACGACCGCTGTGCAGTCAAACCGCAATGACTGGCTGGACAGCATCAGCACGCTGGTAGACGGCGGATATGTCGCAAAGCTCCGCTGCACCGGTACCGTTCAGGCGAAATCCGGTGTCAATCTCCGCGAAAAGCCCGGCACCTCGTCCAAATCGCTCCGCAAGCTCAAGGACGGCACCAAGCTCGAAATCACCGGCCTGACGGCGGCGGGCTCCGTGACGGATTTTGAAAGCCGCTGGCTGCGCGTCAATGCCGGCGGACAGGAGGGCTATGTCTGCGCGGAATATGTCCTCGCGGAGTGCAGCACGCCGCTCTCGGCGCTTTCCGGCGAGGAAATCGGCGCACTCGGCATTCTGATGTATTATCAGGGCATCCGGCTGTACCTGATCTATCAGCGGGAGGGCGGCCTCAATGCCGGCGGCATGACGGAGACCTTCGACGAGGAGGGCTTCTGCCGCCTGAAGCCGGACGGCATGACGCTTGCCCAGCTTCGCACGGAGCTTCACCGCTGGTTCACGGCAGATTTTCAGGACGATTTTGCGGAAGTGTACCGCGAAAAGGACGGCGCACTCTGGATTATGACGGGATACGGCGATAATGTGGCGCTGGAGTACACGATTCCGGAGAAGCTGACCGGAAAGACCGACACCGAGCTGAATTATGAGATTCGTGCCCAGTGGTTCCCGGATTTTGACGCGCCGCTGACGGATACGAAATCCACAACGGAGCCCTTCAAGCTGAGATATGAGGACGGAAAGTGGAAGATCGCGGCAATCACGCAGCTTTACTGAGTTCCTGATGATCAGCGAAATCTTGCTGTATATGCGAAAAAGTCTAGCGTTCGCTAGACTTTTTCGGCATTCTGACCGCTTCCGCAGAAACGAAAGCAGTTTTTGAAGGAATTACATACCGCAGGCTTTCCATGTTGCATACATAACTAAAAAGCCGCCTGCAGCTCCGAGTACGATCCAACCCATTCTTTTCTCACCTCGCTTTCCTTGAAATGACCGTCATAAGCCATACGCTTATAACATTATTCTTATTATCTCACAAATTATGGTTTTTGTCAACACTTTCCGGGCAATATTCCCATATTTTTATTATTTTCAATGAATCGCAGTGAGAAAAAGCATAGATTTTGCAGACGATTCCGAACAACAAGGGCGCCGGTGCATGACCGGCGCCCGTTCCATTTTTTCATGGTATCATCTGAATGCGGAAGAATGGCACTCTGTAAGTATGCGCTGATCATAACAAAAGCCTGATCGCATCACGCTGTCAGGCTTTCTTCGTTTTTGTCTCTTTCACCGGTTCCGCGTACCGATGCGGATGCCCGTTAATTCGTCATCTGCACACGAATCCGCTCA
>JAFPQL010000139.1 GCA_017414145.1 Oscillospiraceae bacterium
GATATGGAAGATTTCATCCGGCACCGGCTCAGCGATCTCGCCGCACAGGCCGACCGCACCGGCAGCTTCACCTTTTCGCCCTTTCTGAATGAAGCGGAGCTTGCGGATTATTACGCAATGGCCGATACGCTGCCGCACTGCGGCGTGACGGTCTGGGGCGGCATTGACGATGCCGTCCGCGTCATGCTGCGCTTCGGGGATCCGGAGCAGCTCGGCTATGAGGTGCCGTTCCCGATCGTCTGCCTGAAAATTTCCCCGCTGCAGGAGAAATTCGCAGACAACCTCACCCACCGCGATTTTCTCGGCGCCGTGATGCACCTGGGTCTGGAGCGCGATGTCATCGGCGACATTCTCGTCACGGAAAAGACCGCCTATCTCTTCTGCGCGGAGACCGTCGCGGACTACCTCTGCCGCGAGCTCAGCCGCGTGCGGCATACGGCTGTCCGCTGTGAGCCGGTCACCGCCGCGCCGGAGCATCTGCGCGCCGTTTATACCGAGCAGACCGTGCAGGTCGCATCCCTGCGCATCGACGGCGTCATCGCAAAGGTCTGCAAGCTCTCGCGGAGTGACTGCCTGACGCTGTTCCGCGCCGGAAAGGTCTTTCTGAACGGCAGATGCACCGAAAGCAGCAGCACCCAGCTCCGTGACGGCGACAGCATCTCCGTCCGCGGATACGGAAAGTTCCGGTTCTGCGGCACAGACGGCACCACGCGCAAGGGCAATCTCATCATCCGCACCGCGCACTGCACGGGCTATGAAACGGCGGAAACCGCCGCGGACTGACGCAGCTCCGGACAGACAAATCGACCCGAAAGCGGAAGCGAAACCGCCTTCGGGCCGATTTTTTTGATCTTGCGGGAACGGGTCACACGCCGTACTGTTCGCGGTAGGCGAGCATCTGCGGCAGATACGCCTTGCCGTCCACAACGCCGCTTTCAATCGCGGCAATGATGTCGCTGACCGTGACAATCGAATACACATCGACACCGAACTCCGCCCTGACCTCCTGCACAGCGGATTTTTCGCTGTTGAGGCCCTTTTCCTGCCGGTCAACCGTGATAATCATGCCGGTGATGTTCACATCGGCAACAGACTTGAGCTTCGGGTACACCTCGCGGAGTGCCTTGCCCGATGTCATCACATCCTCAATCAGCACGACCTTTGTGCCGTCTTCGAGCTTCGAGCCGACGATCATGCCGCCCTCGCCGTGGTCCTTGACCTCCTTGCGGTCGTAGGCATAGCCGACCTCAACGCCGTGCTCCTTATAGAGTGCGATGGCCGCTGCCGCCGCCAGCGGAATGCCCTTGTATGCCGGTCCGAACAGCACATCTGCCTTGAGACCGTGCTCCTGCATGCAGGCAGCGTAGTATTCGCCGAGACGGCAGAGCTGTGCGCCGGTTCTGTAATTGCCGGTGTTGATGAAATACGGTGCTTTTCTGCCGGATTTCAGCGTGAAATCGCCGAAGGTCAGCACGCCGCACTCCGTCATGAATCTGATAAATTCCTCTTTGTAGGTCATTGTAAGAACTTCCTTTCCTCTGCCTGATGCAGCAGAATATCAAATCAGAACCGTCTGCCCGAAACGGGACGGTCAGCTGTTGTACAGATCGTCGCGGCGGAATTCCGCAAGCGACACGCCGCATCCGGGGCAATACTGAATGCCGCGGAAATACCGCATCCCGCACCAGCGGCAGACATCGGTTTCCGGCTCCTGCGGCTGCGGAATCTGCATCTGCGGCAGCTCCGGCGCAGGCGAATCGGCAGGCATCTGCTGCGGGAGCGTGTCAATCGACGGCATCTCCGGCGGAAGCGTCTGCTGTGTACCGTATGGCTGCTGTGTACCGTATGGCTGCTGTGTGCCGTATGGCTGCTGTGTACCGTAGGGCTGCTGTGTACCGTAGGGCTGCTGTGTACCGTATGGCTGCTGCGTGCCGTAGGGCTGCTGTGTGCCGTATGGCTGCTGTGTGCCGTATGGCTGCTGTGTGCCGTATGGCTGCTGTGTACCGTAGGGCTGCTGCGTGCCGTATGGCTGCTGTGTACCGTATGGCTGGCCGCCGGAACGGTCTGTGCCGTCCGGAACCACGCCGGGATTCTCCGGATCAAGCTCCGCCTTGCGGTATTTCAGATCGTACAGCCCCATCATAAAGTAAGCATGGAAACCGAGGAACAGCAGTACCAGCCCGAAAGGAAATACACCTTTCAGTCTGCTCAGCGGCCCCGGCTTTTTCGCTATATTTGCCGCCATATGAAAACCGTTTGCAAGCACCTCGCTGACAGACTGCTCCTGCATGGACTGATTTTCACTGACCGCCTTCAGTCTCTCAGTGACAAAGGAATCGAACTTCCAAGTCACCTGATCTGTCAGGATCGGATCGGTGTCATCGCCCTGCATCCCCTCACAGTACCAGTCCACAAACTGCGGATCAGGGGTTTCCGGTTCAGAGTACACAATCAGCCAGTGCATTTCATCGTCAAATTCGCGGACATATCTGTCGTACGCATAGCGTTCCAGCGAATTGTACCGGTCGTTCCATTCCTCGTTGTGAACGGTGATGACTGCCGGTGTCACGGAAGTCTTTTCGTAAAATTCACGCATTGCTTCCGACAGGGAATCCTGCGAACCGAGTATATCTGCCTGATCCAGAATGATGATCTCGTCCGGACCTTTTTGAGGGGCTTTCCGCAGCTGCGCGGACATCGACGCGATAATCGGCACCAGGAACGGGATATAGATCAGACCGATCAGAAGTCTTGCCGGATGAAAAATCTTTTTCGGCTCAACGGAAGAATAGAAATAGCGGTCGGATCCGAACCGGCGATACCGGTACCGGCGTGCGCCGGCATACGGTGTCTTTCTGACCGGTGAACGAGAAGAACTTCCGCCGCTGCTGCGGTGTCCGCCCCCGCTGCTGTGGCTGCCTCCGTGGCTGCCGCCGCTGTGAGAACCGCCTCCGGATGAATGCGGCATCGTACAGGCCCCCTCTCCTCAGTTTGTCAGAAACGCCGTTTCCGCTCCGTCAAACCCGTCCGGCAGACAGATGCGGAACGCGGTCGGCAGTGCCGTCTCTGCGTGAAGCTGCACTTTCGTAACCCATGTAAAGCAGTCCGGCATTTGCGTCACGAGCAGATGCACACAGTTCATCTTCCACTCGATATGCGTAAAAATATGGCTGCGCCGCCGCTCGGAACAGATTTCCGCGGCGCCGGTCTGCCAGCCCGATGCAGCGTCCAGCGCCGCCTGCTCCCGCAGCAGACCGTCCCGGTGCGGCAGCTCCCAGAGACCCGCCAGCAGCCCGGTATCCGGACGCTTCCGGACGGCAATTTTGTCGCCGCACTGTAAGATATAAACGGTATATTCTTCGATTCTGCGGGCTTTTTTCTGCTTCCGCACCGGATACTGCATCTCAGAGCCGCTCCGGTGTGCGGCACAGTCCTCCCGCAGCGGACAGTCGTCGCAGTGCGGTGCGCCGTTCGGCACACAGACCGTCGCGCCGAGCTCCATCAGTGCCTGTGTCAGAGTCCCGCGCATTCCCGCCGGCGACTGCCCGTACAGCGCCCGCAGCGTTTCGCGCAGATTGCGCCTGACAGCGGGTTCATCCGTGCAGCGGCCGTCCGCGGTCAGCCTTGTCATCACGCGCAGCACATTGCCGTCCACGGCAGGTTCGGCCAGATCAAAGCAGATTGACCCGACGGCGCCCGCCGTATAGTCCCCGATGCCGGAGATTGCACGGATTTCCTCGTA
>JAFPQL010000140.1 GCA_017414145.1 Oscillospiraceae bacterium
ATTCTGAAAGCATTTGCTGTACCGCACAGAGAACCGTCCGGTATAGTCTACCCTATATTATAGCACATTCTTCAGAGGAATGCAAGTAAAAATTCATAATTCTGTAATCTTTTTCCAAGATTGCCCCTGCGGCTCCCTCTGAAATTATCCGATTATTCAAGGAACTGTTGAGATTTCGACGGATTTGATGCGGATTTCGTCCTTCGGACGGGTTTCGCCCGTTTCCCCTTCGACCTCTGCGCCGGTAATGGCATCGAGGACATCGAAGCCGTCGATCAGCTGTCCGAAGACGGTCATCTGCATCGAGAAGTTCGGAACGCCGCCCTTTTCGATGAACGCGTCCGCGACGGCAGAGAGCTGTTCGTTTTCGCGCAGACCCTTCTGCAGCTCCTCCGTCATCTCCACGGTATCGACAACCAGAAAGCGTCTGCCGGTGAAATACTCCTGCTTGCCGGTCAGCGTTTTCAGAAAGCCGGCGTCCGCCGCGGAGGTGACAGCGCAGAGCGCACCGCGCAGCGGCCAGAGCTTTGCAGAGAGCTCCCGCGGAATCCGTTCGGAGGATTTGGCGTCCTCGCCCTCAGCGAGAGAGCCGTCCGCATTCGGCGTGCCGGCTTCAAAGTACACATCGGGCTCCACGGCAAACACAAAGCTGTCGTCGTAGGTGCCGTCCGCAGCGAGTGCCTTGAAATTCTCAACGGTTTTCGGACACTGCGCCGGATAGAGCAGAAAGGTCATATCACCGGCCGTCGTGCGGACGACAGCGGTCTCGTCGCCGGATTTCGGCGGGTCGAGCTGAATCATTTCGATGTCCTTCGCGTCAATGACGGAGGAATAGCCGCTCATCATCGCGTACAGGCCGGAAAACAGCAGGGAGCCGACCAGTGTGAATACGGCACAGAGCGTCAGAACTCTGACCATTTTGCTTTTGCGCTGCGGCATCAGGGCGCCGGTTCTTCTCATAATCTTGTCATCCTTTTGGTATAGTATGAAACCTGTTCGCCGTTATTATACCACATTTTCCCGTGAAATGCAAGCGCCCGGAAACGGATGGTTCTCCGGCGCGAAAAAAAGATTGACATTTTCAGCCGGACGGAGTATAATAAGGTATAACTGCTGGGCGGTATTTTCAAAAAAGGAAAGGAAATGAGTGAATGAATCATGCAGTCATCCTGGCCGGCGGGCAGGGAAAACGAATGCACGCGCCGATTCCGAAGCCGATGTTTCCGGTTCTGGGCGAACCGATGCTGGAATGGGTGCTGGGCGCCTGCGAGGGAGCCGGTCTGACACAGATCTGTGTTGTGACGGGCTATGAGGCCGATCAGATCAAGCGGTATCTGAACGGCCGCTGTGAAACGGTCTATCAGGAGCAGCGGCTCGGAACCGGCCATGCGGTCATGCAGGCGATGCCGTTCCTCCGCCGGAATGCCGAGGGGAATACGCTGGTGCTGTGCGGCGATGCGCCGTTTATTGACAGTGATACGATCCGGCGCTCGCTTGACCGGCATATCTTTGAACACAATGCCGTGACGGTTATCACGGCGCGGGTCGATCAGCCCGCAGGCTACGGCAGAATCCTGCGCACGGACAGCGGAATCGCCGGCATCGTCGAGGAGAAGGACGCGACCGACGAGCAGAAGCAGATCACCGAGATCAATTCGGGATGTTACTGGTTCCGCACGGCTGACCTGACCGAAATGCTCGGTCAGATTACCGACAACAACGCACAGAAGGAGTATTATCTGACCGACACGATTGCGATTGCGCTGCAAAGCGGTCTGCGTGCGGGTGCGTACTGCTCCAGAAATCCCGATGTCGTGCTCGGTGCAAACGACCGCGCCGGTCTGCTGCGTCTGAACACAGCGGCACGCATGGCGGTGCTGCGCAGCCACATGGCAAACGGCGTCGGATTTGTCTGCACGGACGGCATCATCATCGAGCGGAGCGTGACAATCGGCGCCGGAACGGAGATTCTTCCCGGCACGATTCTGCGCGGAAAAACCGTCATCGGGGAAAACTGCGTCATCGGCCCGAACTGCCTGCTGACCGATACGACGGTCGGCGACCGCGCCGTGCTCAACACGGTACAGGCAGAGTCCGCCCGGATTGACGCGGACGCAAAGCTCGGCCCGTTCGTCCATATCCCGTCCGGTTCGTGAAGCGGAGGGGACAGCATGAAGGACTATCAATTCGCGGCATCCGGCAAAACCGTACATTTCTCCGCAGATGCGTCAAAGGATACGGCAGAGCTGTTCCGTCAGCTCATGACCGATCAGGAGCGCCGTTACAGAATCATCACAGACGGCAAGCGGATTCAGATTCTCTCGCTGTTTTTCATCGTCAGGGCAGAGGGACGCGATTTCCGGATTTTCGCACCGGATTACGCGGGCAATCCCGCCGAGGACATGATTTCCGATCTGACGCTGTCGCTGCAGCTCCTCGGAAAGCAGCTTTTCATCATGCAGAAGACCGGTCTTTCCCCGCAGGACAGCGTTTCGGTGCTGGATACGGTTCTGGTGCGCCGCAGTGCGCTTCAATCGCCGGATGTTTACCTGATGAAGCAGGAGAAGAAGGAGAAGGCCGATTCGGGGCTGTATCTCGGCTCGGTATCCGACCGCACAAAGACCGGCAATCCGGAGGATTACACGGTGATGCAGATTTATCAGCTGCTGCACACGCATCCGACGGCGCTTGCGGCAGTCTGCCTGCCGGTCGGCTCGATTGCGGTGATCCGGAACAACGAGATCGCCGGCATCTGTGATCCTTCCGGAAAAGAGGTATTCCGCGAGGAAGCGCCGGAAAACTGAGCGCGGCGCCTGCACCGGCAATTCTGAGAGCGCTCCGTGAGACAAACTGATATTGATTATGAAACCGGCGCTGCCATTGAAATACATGGCGGCGCCGGTGTTGTGTGTGATATTTTTCCGTGAATTGCAGCCGCCGCGCATTCAGTCCGGAGTCGGCGGTTCCGATGCGGGCTGCTGCGATTCCATATCGGGTCTGACATCGGCCGCCGCGGAAAGCAGCGCCTCCCGCGTGTTCGGCAGCGAGCCGTCTAATACACGGTCGAGCAGCAGGTTCAGACATTTTCCGATTCCGGCGCCCTGCGGATAGCCCAGCGCGAGCAGATCTCCGCCGTTTACCGCGAGATCGCGGAGCGTCATCGGCGCCTGCTGCGCGAGCAGCTCGTCCAGCATCAGGAGGATGCGGTCAGCCTCCGCCGTCCGCTCCGCACGGTGAACCGCCGCCTGTGCGCAGACATCGCCGCGGTGGAGCAGCAGCAGCTCTCTGGCGGCATCCGCACCGATTTTGCGGACTGTGCGCTTGAGCTGCTTTTCGGTGCCGTTCCAGACCATGTCGTGCAGCCGGACCAGCAGCAGAACACGGTCATAGGTTTTGCGGTCTGTTTTCAGCGATTTCAGCACGGTCCGTGCAATGTCCGCGGAGATTTCCGCGTGGCCGTAGAAATGTCCGCCGCGTTCGTCCTCAGTGAAGCAGTGCGGCTTTCCGGCATCGTGCAGCAGCGCCGCCCAGCGCAGTATGGGTTCGGGCGGCACCGCCGATACTGCTTTCAGCGTGTGTGTCCAGACATCGTAATCGTGATGCGGATTCCGCTGGTCAAAGCCGTACATCGGAGAAAGGCCGGGCAGTACCGTGAAAATCACATCGGAAAACTCTGTCAGGATGCGTTCGGCGTCCTTGCCGCAGAGCAGCTTTGTCAGCTCCGTGCAGATGCGTTCCGCCGAGATATGGTGCAGCAGTTCCTTTTTCTCGTGAACGGCGGCGGCGGTCTCCGGTGCGACGGTGAAGCCCAGCACAGACGCGAACCGCATAGCGCGCAGAATGCGCAGGCCGTCCTCCTCAAAGCGTGCTGCCGGATCCCCGACACAGGCGATGCGTCCCGCGGCGAGATCCTCCGCACCGTGCCAGCAGTCGATCAGTCCGCGTGCGGGATGATAGGCCATGGCGTTGACCGTGAAATCCCGCCGTGCGAGATCGTCCTCCAGCCGGTCGGTGAAGGTCACGGAATCGGGACGGCGGTGGTCGGCATAGCTGCCGTCGATGCGGTAGGTCGTGATTTCAATCGGCATTTTGTCGATGACAACGGTGATTGTCCCGTGCTTCAGACCGGTCTCGATGACATGATAATCCCGGAAGCAGGCGGCGGCGGCCTCCGGTCTGGCGGAGGTGGTGCAGTCCCAGTCGTGGGGCTGTTGACCGAGCAGCGCATCACGGACACATCCGCCGACGATATAGGCGGAATGCCCTGCGGCTGTCAGACGGTCAAGCGCGGTCTGTACCGGCTGCGGCGGAATGATTCGGAGTGTGGACATGGTATTCTCCTCTCGGTTTTCAGGTTCCGGATGCCGGCTGATCCGGCAGCCTGACGGTGATGGTCAGCATATTGTCCGCGTAGTCCGCATGAATGCTGCCGCCGATCTGCTCTGTAAAGGTTCTGGCAATCGAGAGCCCCAGACCGGTCGAGTGCTGTGCGGATTCTACGGTATAATACCGTTCAAAGAGCTGTTCAAGCTGTGTTTTGCCGATCGGTGCGGCGTGATTGGAAAAGCTGATTGTCCCGTTGTCGCGCATGGTGATTCTGAGGTCGCCGGTGCTGTATTTCAGCGCGTTGTTCAGCAGATTCATGAACACTCTGGTCAGCCCGCTGCGGCTGCATTTGCAGCAGAGTCTCCGCTCGGTGAGCGAAATTTCCGGCACGATCTGTTTCTGCTGCAATGCGGCATAATACGCGGCGATGCTCTCCTCCAGCACCTCGTTGATGCAGACTGTCTCGGCGAGGCTGTCCTCCTCGTCGGAGAGAATGACCGAATAGCGGAACAGCTCCTC
>JAFPQL010000141.1 GCA_017414145.1 Oscillospiraceae bacterium
ATACTCATCAAGCGTTTGAAAGCTGCTTTTCTGACGCTGTCTTTGCTATACCCTTCAACAGTTTCTGCATCTCAACACTTTCAACAAAATGCCGCTTTCAACTTTAGCTGTTTTGCCTATTGATTTTTCTTAGCAGGTTTCAAATTCTTCCTTTGCACGGTGGATCCAGCAGCCGGCGATGCCGAGCGCGTGCGCGGCATTCAGCAGATTGCCGAGCACCAGACTGCCGTCATAGAGATAGGTCGGCTTGGATTTGTCCGCCAGCACGATCAGAACAACCGGTGCGCCGTAAAACGGGTCCATGTCTCCGCCGATAATCTTTGCGTTCCATGCAGAAATGCGGTCGCGCAGCGCCTTGTTCGTCACCGCGAGAATCACCGGTGTCTGCCGGTTCATGGCAGTCGGGGCGTAGGTTCCCGCCGCGAGAATCTGCTCCAGAATCTCCTTCGGTACCGGATCCGGCCGGAACTGCCGGCAGCTTCTTCTTGTCATCAGGTTTTCGATTGCTTCCATTTGAGATTCCCTCCTAAAATCATTGCTTTATCCGATCGGGCGTCCGGTGTCAGACACCCGCTGCAGCCTTTTGTTCCGTCTGCTCAATCAGGCGGCACAGCAGCGCGAGATCCACTGCGGTGAGCCGGCCGTCGCCGTTCATGTCGCCGGCTTTCCAGTCCCGGAGCGCGGCGGACGGGACTGCAAGCAGCCATTTCCGCAGGGAGCGCACATCTGCGATATTTGTTTTGTAATCCCCGTTGACATCGCCCGGCAGCTTTTCTGTATCCGGAATCAGCCAGCCGCCGTCATCCGTAATCAGGCAGAGCAGCGCGATTGTATTGCCGTAATAGCTGTCCGTGCCGATCTCCAGCACCTCTTTGCGGATTGTGTCGTGAAATTCCTGATCGCCCGCTGCGGCTGCGGAGATCATCAGCGGCGCCGTGAAGCAGAGATCGCTGTAATTCGCAAGCGGTCTTCCGCGCGTGAGCTCATAACCCGCCATGATCTTTTTCGGGTCGCCGCCGCACTGTTCCTTCATGAAGGCGGTGACCTCCTCTGCATAAGCCTGCGCCTCGCCGTTCAGGCCGGTCGCACTCCGCTTGTTGAGCAGCGCATCTGTGCCGATGCGCCACGGGGTACGGCAGGCGTTGTAGTAATAATTGCCGTCGTTCTTATCCTCAAGGAAATTTGCCGGTGCGCCGTTCCAGCTGCCGATGCCGACCGGGTTATAAACCAGAAAATCCGGCAGCAGCGGCGTTGCCTTGTTCGTGAGATGATAGCGGATCACATCCATGATGCGCTCGTATACAGTGACCCAGTGCTGATCGCCGGTCACTGCTGCAAACACCGGAAAATACTGCAAAGTGAAATCCGAGGAGCGCGTCGCATCGGCAAACGGATAATCCTTGCTTTTCACATAAGTTGACCAGCCCGCGGCCCCGTTTCCGGGCGGGAATACGGATTCGTATGTCTGATCCGGATCATGCGCCCAGTCGCCGAGCTGCGGCAGCCAGAACACAGGATTGATCTCATATTCCATAATGTCGTCAATGACAAGCTTTGCCGCGGTACGGTAATCAATCTCCCCGCCGCTGCCCCAGACATGATCTGCGAGCAGCAGCGCATAGGCGATGTCCAGGTCACCGTCCGCCGCGGAGTCCGCCCCCTCGGTGTCGATCAGCGCCTCACCGTTGTCGCTCTGCTGCCAAGCCATCAGGTGCGGTCCGATGCTGCTCGGATGCGCCAGATAGTACCGGTACATCCCGTCAAAGATTTCATGTGCCTCGCTGTCATATTCCGACATCAGTGCAGCAATCAGCATTCCGTACCCGTGCGCTTCGGAGACTGTGACCGGCACGGTTTCCTGCGCTTCTTCATAGGTCTGTTCCCCGTAGAAGACATAGTACTGGTTTTCGTCGGCGATATAGGGGCTTTTGCGTAGATAGGTCTCTTTCCATGATGCGTAGTAGTTTTGTGTTTCCTGTGTCAGCGTCTGTGCGGCAGCGGGAAGCTGCAAGCCGGTTCCGGTCAGAACCGCCGCACAGCCGATGACGGCTGCGATGATCTTTTTCAAGAGCGTCACTCCTTTCCGGCACCGGTTCCGGTGCTGTTTTTTTCATTATAGCATATCTGTTCCGGAAATACAACGGGAAAACGAAAAAAAAGCGCGGGATTCCGCTGTACCCTTGACATTTCCGCGTTGTTGTGCTATACTGTATGCGGTGTGCGTCCGCATACCCGACAGTTCGTTTGCGCCATCCTGTCGGAAAACAAAACCAGGGCAGACAAGTACAGTTTATGCGATACTCCTGTCTGCGTGCGGACGGGAGTATTCTTTTTCTGGAGGAATGAAGATGTATCGGCTGAAAACCGCCGCCGCCTTTGACAGCGCCCACTTTCTGAGCGGCTACAGCGGCAAATGTGCCAATCTGCACGGGCATCACTGGGTCATCGAGGTCGAAGCGGGACAGGCAGACTTACAGCAGGACGGTCAGCAGAGCGGCATGGTGATAGATTTCAGTGACTTCAAGCACGCCGTCCGCGCCCTTGCGGATTCCTGCGACCACGCGCTGATTTATGAGTCCGGCACGCTGAAGCCTGCAACGCTCGCCGCGCTCAGGGACGAGCAGTTCCGGCTGATCGAAGTGCCGTACCGCCCGACAGCGGAGAACTTCGCAAAGGCCTTTTTTGAGGCGCTTGCCGCAGAGGGACTGCCGGTTCTGCGCGTGACAGTCTACGAGACGCCGGACAACTGCGCGTCCTATGAGGTGTGACATGGCAGGTACATACCGGCTCGCGGAACAGTTCATCAGCATCAACGGCGAGGGGCAGCGTGCGGGAGAACTGGCGCTCTTTCTGCGGTTTGCGGGCTGCAATCTGCGCTGCGACTGGTGCGATACGGCATGGGCCTGCGGGCCGGATGCCCCTTTTGAAGCGGTCACCGCGGCACAGCTCCTGCAGATTGCGGCAGACGCAATGAAAACCGGCGTGCGGAATGTCACGCTGACCGGCGGGGAACCGCTCTTACAGCCGGAAATCGCCGCGCTGATGCGGCAGCTCTCCGGCACGGGTCTGCGGGTTGAGGCCGAGACAAACGGTGCCGTCCCGCTGGAGCCGTTTCTCGACTGCGGGGCAGTCTTTACCATGGACTATAAGCTCCCGTCCAGCCGCATGGAACAGCATATGCGCCCCGAAAATTTTGCGCTGCTGCGCGAATCCGACACGGTGAAGTTTGTCTGCGGCTCGCGGGAGGATGTCCTCCGCGCAAAGGAAATTGCGGCGCAGTACCGCCCGCAGTGTCCGATGTATCTGAGTCCGGTGTTCGGGCGGATTGCCCCCGCGGAAATCGTGGACATCATGAAAGCGGAGCATATGGGCGGCTTCCGTTTGCAGTTGCAGCTGCATAAATTCATCTGGGACCCGAATGAACGCGGTGTGTGACTGTCACGCCGCAGGAGGAAAAAGGACGGCATCACGATGATTCTGAGAGCATATGAAGCGGCAGACGCCGATACGATCTGCACATGGATCCGGAGCGAAAAGGAGCTGTATCAGTGGTCTGCGGACCGCTTCTGCAAATTTCCGCTCACGGGCAGCGATCTCCACGAAAGCTATGCGCCGCAGATTGCGGGCGGCAGATTCATTCCGCTGACGGCGGTCGATGACGAAGCCCGCGTGATCGGGCATTTCATCATCCGCTATCCGCGTGAGGACGACGACACCGCAGTGCGCTTCGGGTTTGTCGTGCTCGACCCCGCATACCGCGGAAAGGGCTTCGGCAGTCAGATGATTCGCCTCGGCATCCGCTATGTGAAGGCGCATTTGTCCGCCAAACGGATCGACCTCGGCGTCTTTGCAAACAACGCGGGCGCACAGCGCTGCTACAGCGCGGCGGGATTCAGAGCATTCAGCAGAAGACAGTGCGAACTGCCGATCGGCACATGGGAATGTATCGACATGGAGCTGTTCACGGAGGACTTTGCAGAATGAGCGGGCGCACTTTATATGTGTCCGATCTGGACGGCACGCTGCTGCGGAGCGACGAGCGGACATCGGCGTATACAAACAGCGTCATCAACCGCCTGACGGCACAGGGCATGATCTTTTCGTACGCGACCGCAAGGTCCTATCACACGGCGCGAAAGGTCACGGCGGGGCTGAACACAGGCATTCCGCTGATTGTCTACAACGGCGCGTTCGTGATTGACAATCTGACCGGCGCGCATCTGCTCGAAAACTTTTTTGACGATGCCGCCGACCGTCTGCTCGACGACCTGACCGCCCGCGGCATCTATCCGATCGTCTACAGCTTCACGGACGGCGCGGAAAAGTTTTCATTCGTGCCGGCGCTTGCGACCGGAGGAATGCAGTTTTTTCTCGGCAGCCGCGAGGGCGATTCCCGCAGAAATCCCGTCGCGTCGGCGGACTGCCTGAAGGCGGGGCGGAAATTTTACATCACCTGCATGGATACGCCCGAAAAGCTCCGGCCGGTGTATGAAGCATACCGGAATCAGTATCACTGTGTGTATGCGGTGGATATGTATTCCGGTACGCAGTGGCTGGAAATCATGCCGCAGGCGGCGTCGAAGGCGAATGCGGTCAGGCAGCTCAGAACGCTGCTGCATTGTGACCGCGTGGTCGCGTTCGGCGACGGGCAGAATGACATAGATCTGTTTCAGGCCGCGGACGAATGCTACGCGGTTCAGAATGCAGATGCGGAACTGAAAGCATATGCCACGGCGGTCATTCCGTCCAATGACGAGGACGGCGTCGCGCAGTGGCTTGCAGCACACGGAACAGTTTGTTTGAGGAGAGAATCAGATGATAGATCAGAAGGCGATTGAAGAACATATCCGCGGCATTCTGGCGGCGCTCGGCGAGGACCCCGACAGAGAGGGGCTGATTGAGACGCCGGCGCGTATGGCGCGGATGTACGCGGAGGTTTTTGAGGGCATCGGCTATACCAATCACGAGATTGCGGAGATGTTCGGCAAGACCTTTGAGGCGCCGAAAAACGCAGGCCCCGTCGTGGTGCGGAACATCGAGGTGTTTTCCTACTGCGAGCACCACATGGCGCTGATGTACGATATGTCCGTCCATGTGGCGTATATCCCGCGGGACAAGGTCATCGGGCTCTCCAAGATCGCACGCATCTGCGACATGGCGGCCAAGCGGCTGCAATTACAGGAGCGGCTCGGTGCGGACATCGCCGAGATCATGACGGATGCGGCCGGTACGCCCGATGTCGGCGTGGTCATCGCCGGCACGCACAGCTGCATGACGGCAAGGGGCATCCGCAATGCCTCTGCGAGAACCGTCACACAGACCTTCTGCGGCAGATTCCGCGAGGACTGGAATCTGCAAAGACTGATTACGGAGGGTGTATCATGAAGGCACTGGTCTTATTCAGCGGCGGTCTGGACAGCACGACCTGTCTGGCAAAAGCCGTCGAACAGTACGGCGCGGAGGAGGTGCTGGCGCTGTCAGTCTCCTACGGGCAGAAGCATACAAAGGAAATCGAAGCGGCAAGGGCGGTCGCGGCCTATTACGGCGTCCGGCTCAAAACGCTCGATCTGGCAGCGATTTTCGCGGACTCGGACTGCGCGCTGCTCAGGGGCAGCAGCCGGGAAATCCCGAAGGAGAGCTATGCGGAGCAGCTCAGCGAAACAGACGGCAAACCCGTCTCGACCTATGTTCCCTTCCGCAACGGCCTCTTTCTCTCCTCGGCGGCGAGCATTGCGCTGTCCAATGACTGCACGGTCATCTATTACGGTGCCCACGCCGACGACGCCGCCGGCAATGCCTATCCCGACTGCAGTCAGGAATTCAACGACGCGATCAACCGGGCGATCCGGCTCGGCAGCGGAGAGCAGCTCCGCGTGGAGGCGCCGTTCGTCGGAAAGACGAAAGCGGATGTCGTCGCGGAGGGGCTGCGCCTGAAGGCGCCCTATCATCTGACATGGAGCTGCTATGAGGGCGGCGAAACGCCCTGCGGCTGCTGCGGCACCTGCCGGGACCGTGCGGCGGCCTTTGCGGCAAACGGCGTCAGCGACCCCGCGCTGACACAGAACAGACCGGAAGGAGCATCCCGATGAGCGAAGATACACATTTTGAAGTCCAGCCCGATACCGTCAAGCTGATCGGCACTGTGATGCACGGCATTGCGGGAACCTATCAGGGAAGACCGGTTACATTTCTCTGCGATGTTCCGCAGCAGTCAATCCTCGTCCCGGAGGGCATGGAGGCGGTCTATCACGAGATTCTGAACGCCGTGCTCCGATATCTGCGGATCGTCGGAAAAATCTGATCAGGAGGAAACAGCAGTGAGCGAACGGAACAAAGAGCAGGAGGGCATGACGCTCCTTGGAAATCAGCACACGAAATATCCGCAGGATTATGACCCGTCGGTGCTGGAAACCTTTGAAAACAAGCATCCGGACAGAGAATATTTCGTCAAGTTCAACTGTCCGGAATTCACAAGTCTCTGCCCGATTACCGGACAGCCGGACTTTGCGACGATCTATATCTCCTATGTCCCGCGCATCCGCA
>JAFPQL010000142.1 GCA_017414145.1 Oscillospiraceae bacterium
GGGATCCCTGCTCGCCAGCCGCATCCTCGGCAATGTGCTTCTGCAGCAGGGCTTTGCCGTCAAGGTCAGTGAAGTCCACGGCATGAGCCAGCGCGGCGGCTCGGTCGTCACCTATGTCAAGTACGGCGATGCCGTCTATTCCCCGACCGTCGAAAAGGGCGAAGCGGATGTCATCATCTCCTTTGAGCTGCTCGAAGCGGCACGCTGGGCAGGCTATCTCAAAAAGGGCGGCAAGATCGTCACCTCGACCCAGACCCTCGACCCGATGCCGGTCATCACCGGCGCGGCGACCTACCCCGCGGGCATTGTCGATACCCTCAAGGGCATGGGACTGGATGTCACCGCGGTCGATGCGCTGGCGCTGGCGGAATCCGTCGGCAGCGCCAAGGCGTCCAATGTCGTGCTGATGGGCGTCGTCTCGAAAAAGCTCGACTTCGATGAGTCCGTCTGGCAGGATGCACTCAATGCCTGCGTGCCGGAAAAATTCATCGAAATGAACCGCAAGGCATTTGCGCTGGGGCGCGAGGCATGACGGACATAACAGCCCTGTGACTGTAAAACTATATGAAAGGGATGATCCCAATGGCAAAGTTCTGGCGCGAGGACATTGAAACCATGTCCCTCGCAGACATGAGAGCCCTGCAGAGCGAACGGCTCAGAAAACAGGTGCGTCATGTCTATGACAATGTTCCCTATTACAGAAATATGATGGACAACAAGGGTGTGACGCCCGATGATATTCAGTCTGTGGACGATCTGAAAAAGCTGCCGTTTCTCTCGAAGGCCGATCTGCGCGAGGCATATCCCTACGGGCTGCTCGCCGTCCCGCTGACAGACTGCGTGCGCATTCAGTCCACATCCGGTACGACCGGCAAGCGCGTCGTCGCCTTTTATACACAGCATGATGTGGATCTCTGGGAGGACTGCGTCGCCAGAGCCATCACCGCGGCAGGCGGCAATGAGGACGATGTATGTCAGATTGCCTACGGCTACGGCCTGTTCACAGGCGGCGCCGGACTGCACGGCGGTTCCCACAAGGTCGGCTGCCTGACGCTGCCGATGTCCTCCGGCAATACCGAGCGGCAGATTCAGTTCATGCAGGACCTCGGTGCGACGATTCTCTGCTGCACGCCGTCCTACGCCGCATACATCGGCGAAACGCTGCACGACATGGGGCTCTCCCCCGATGACATTCAGTTAAAGGCGGGTATCTTCGGCGCAGAGCCGTGGACAGAGGAAATGCGCCGCTCCATCGAACAGTCCCTCGGCATCAAGGCATACGATATCTACGGCCTGACTGAGATTTCCGGTCCGGGCGTCGCCTTTGAGTGCTGCGAGCAGAAGGGAATGCACATCAATGAAGACCACTTCATCGCCGAGATCATTGATCCGGAGACCGGTGAGGTGCTGCCGGACGGCACCGTCGGCGAGCTGGTGTTCACTTCGATCACGAAGGAAGCCTTCCCGCTGCTTCGCTACCGCACCCGCGACCTCTGCGTGCTGACCCGCGGCAAATGTGCCTGCGGCAGAACGCTCGTCAAAATGGCAAAGCCGATGGGCAGAAGCGACGATATGCTGATTATCCGCGGCGTCAATGTCTTCCCGTCGCAGATCGAGACCGTTCTGATTGAGCAGGGCTATTCGCCGAACTACCTGATCGAAGTGGACCGCGTGAACAACTCCGACACGCTCGACATCAGCGTCGAAATGACCGCAGAGCAGTTCTCCGACAAGATGAAGGACCTGCAGGACACCGAGCGCGAGCTGGCAAATGCCATCAAGACGATGCTCGGCATCCGCCCGAAGGTGCATCTCGTCTCTCCGAAGACGATCACCCGCAGCGAGGGCAAGGCGGTGCGCGTCATCGACCGCCGCAAGCTGCACGACTGAGATATTTCAAACCGACAGGAGATTTATTTTGAGAAAACAGAACCTGATGCGTGCTGCCTCCGTTCTGACAGCGCTCTGCTGCCTGACGGGCTGCGGCGCGAAAAAAAGCGGCGGAGACGGCAGATATATTTCGATCAACGGGACAGTCCGGCTGTCGGATCAGTTCCGCAGCGATGTGGACGCCGCGCTGAAAGCCGTCAAGGCAGAGGACGCCGCCGAAGCGCAGACCGCTGTCGAGCTCGTGAACGGCAAATTCGCGGTCTTACATCACCTGGCCTCTAACCGCTCGGTGAACTGGAGCGGCTCGGTCAGCACGGAAAACGGCGTACTGCATTTCCGCTGTGAAGATGCAACGGTCAGCAACAGCGCTTCCGCACAGAAGTACACCGATCAGTTCCCGATGCTCAACGAAAAGGGCGCATTTCCGGCGCCGGTCATGCCGCCGGTCTATCTCTCCGACATTGCAAAGACCGTGTCCCGTCTGCCGGTCTGCCTCTTACGGGATGCAGAAACGCCCTCTATCGCGGAAATGCACGGTGATTTCCTCTGCGTGCCGGCTTACAGCATGACGCTGGACGGCAGCTATCACCGCGGCGACAGCTTCACGGTGCAGTACGCACCGGCGGACACGCTGCGGAACGATCCGTATTCCAAAGCGTATTCGGATGAGCAGACACAAAGCTTTTCCGCGCAGCCCGACGAAGCAAAGCTCTCGCAGGAGCTTCAGCTGCTCTGCAGCCGGTACGGCATTCCGTCCGGCGACGCGCCGCAGCTCCGTCTGACCTTCTCCGGCGGAAAGTGGGAAATGACCGATGCCGCTGACAGCACAGTCGGCAAGGGCGGCTATACCGAAAGCAAACAGTATCCCGGCCTGATCGCCATGTACGACGAGCCGGACGAACAACGCGCACAGACAATTCTTGAGAACATCAACCCGCTGCTCCTTTATATCGACAGCAATGCAATCTATTATCCGGGATTTGTCAAAACCGGGTAAATCCCAGAAAAAAAGGAGGTCTTTCCTATGGATACGATCAAGCAGTTTTCAATCTTCGTCGAAAACCGGCAGGGCAAAATGGCCGAGCTCACCAGACTCATCGCGGATGCGGGCATCGACCTGCGCTCGCTGAGCCTTGCAGATACCCGCGATTTCGGCATTCTCCGCATCATCGTCAACAAGCCGGCGGAGACCGAACAGCTCCTCACCGCGCACGGCTGGACCTTCAAGGTCACAAAGGTCGTCGGCGTCAAGGTGCCGGATATCCCCGGCGGCGTCGCAACCGTTCTGGAGCTGCTCGACGCGGCAAACATCAATGTCGAGTATATGTATGCCTTCGTCAACCGCAAGCCCGGCGAGGCCGATACGATCTTCCGCGTCGATGACACCGATGCGGCGCTGGCAGCGCTCAAGGCGGCAAAAATCGAGGTGCTGACCGCTGAGGAGGCATACGACATCTGAGCGTCTCCCCGCCTGACCGGACGCGTCCGGCAATTTTCCTTGCGGGATGCTTGACAATTCCCGCAAAAGCGTGTATAATGATAAGGAGTAAGGATGCAGGCGCAGTTTCCCGTGCGGCGGCTGCGTTCAATTCAGAAAGAAATGGCAGGACAATGCGCACCTGCCGGATGGAGTGTATGGTATGGGTATCTTTGGCAAACTGACAGACGCGGGCAGGGGTGTCAGCGAAAAAATGGGAAGCATCTCCGAGGTGCAGAACCTGAAGCGCAAAATTCTCTATGAGGAAGAGCGCATCGTGGAGATTTTCGCGGATCTCGGCAAGCGGTACTACAAAAATCCGGATGAGGACCCCGCAGTGTTTCGTGCGCTTTGCGACGACATCGACGCAAGACGCCGCCGCATCAAGAAAATGAAGTTCGAGCTCAACACACTGCGCGGCTACAAGATGTGCCCGAAGTGTGACGCGGAGAACAGCGAAAAGAACATTTTCTGCGGTGTCTGCGGTGCGCGTCTGCCCGATCCGGAGGACGAGGACTTCACCTCTCTGGAGGAGAACGACTACTACACCGAGACCAGCAATCAGTTCTTCAACGCCGACAGCACCGGCAATATCAACATCTGATTCGTTTTCATCATCATGACAGCAAAAAGCGCACAACCCGGTCATCCTGTCCGGATTGTGCGCTTGTCGTATTTTGCCGCAGACAGCGGCGCACAGCCTGTCTGTCAGGCTGTGCGCCGTACGGTTCAGTCCTCAATGGCAATCAGTTTGCGCTGCGGCTGCTTCGGCGTTTCCTTCTTCGGCACGGTCAGCGTGAGGACGCCGTCCTCAAACTTTGCGTGAATATCCGCCTCCGTCACCTGATCGCCGACATAGAAGCTCCGCTGCATCGCGCCGGCATAACGCTCCTGCCGGATCAGTTTGCCGCTGCTGTCGTTCTCGTCTTTGTCAAGGCCCTTGGCCGCGCTGACGGTCAGCATGCCGTTCTCCAGCTCCAGACTGATCTGGTCTTTCTTGAAGCCCGGCAGGTCGATCAGTATCTCATAACTGCCGTCCGCCTCGCGGACATCGGTTTTCATGACGCGGGCTGCGTGCTTGCCGTACAGCTTCCGTTCAATCTCCGGAAAACCGCCGAACATCGGCATATCTGCCCAGTCGTCAAACAAATTTTCACTGAAAACGCTAGGGAATAACATAGGTCAGTCCTCCTTCAACTCAGATGCTGTTTTTACATTCTTTGAGCATCGGGACGATGCACGGGCTCCCGGGCGCCCGCCCTGTTCCTTTGTTCTGATATTAGTATAGCACGAATGTTTAGCACTGTCAAGAGTTGAGTGCTAATTTTCAGACAGCTTTCACTTTTTTTCACACGAATGTCACAGCGCAGACAATCAAAACAGAAATCCTGCACAAAAGCAGACCGGATTCTTTGTGCAGCCTGACGATTTTCCGGATATCCTGTCACCTTTCAGCCGGTTTCCGACGGTACTGAATAGATCGGATGAATTCCGAACAAACAATGAAACTTCCGACATAATTTTCAAAAAGGAGATGTTATGATGAAAATGAACATCAGAAAAATCGTCATGCTGACGGCTGCACTGTCCGCGCTGACCGTGTTCCCGCTTGCCGCAAATGCGGCAGACAACGCCGGCGCCGCAGCAGTCGCGCAGTCCGGTTCCGCAATCGGTGAGGGCTCCTACTGGCTCGACCTCAACGCAGTGACATGGAAAAACACCTACCGCATCGGAGAACCGCTGGATCTCAGCGGCCTTCTGGAGGCCCGTCTCTACGGTGGCGGCGATGTTTTAGACGAGGACGGGAATCTCATCGGCGAATGGGATGCCTTCGGTGAAAACACGCTCGGTGAGCGGATCGAAGCAGGTTCCATGCAGCTTGACACCTCGAAATTTGACAACACCAAGCCCGGCACCTACAAGATCAGATTCTATGATGCGGACGGAATCGGTTCCGTCGAGGTCGAAGTCATCAACGAAGTGTACGAAACGACTACTGATGATGTAACCGGCCACTGCTGCGAGGGCCAGACAACCGCCTATTATGACTGCAAGCTTTATTTTGATACGCACAGAAACGGCGATATCAACGGAAACGGCAAATTGGAGATCGCGGACGCAATCCTGCTTGCGCGCTACATCGCCGAGGATGACGACATTTCGCTGTCTCCGGACAGCAAGCTGATGGCTGATGCCAACTCTGACAATCTTGTGAACTCCAAAGATCTGATGCTGCTGCTCAAGGGTCTCACCAGCAGCGAGCGGATGTTCCTGATCTGCATCTATGATTCAGAAGGCAACCGCATTGAGGCAGAGGACATCACAACGGTCGTGAGCACCACAACCACAACCACGGTCACGACCATCTCGTGGGATTCCACCGAAGAATACGGCGGTACGAACAACTGCTGCACGGATATGACGAATGAGGGAAGCTATGGATCGCTGGAAATCTACAACCTCGATATGAGCGATAAGGAAAGTATGAGGTTCTTCGGTGTTCCCGCGCCGAAGACCGTCTACCGCATCGGAGAAGCACTGGATCTCAGCAATCTGGTCTTCATCGGAGACGGCCTCATCAGCACATCGGACCGTTATGAATACTGGGACATCTACCCGCCGCAGGTCCTGGGGCAGGCTCCGGACTACGACAACGATATCTGGGTGGACAGCTCGGA
>JAFPQL010000143.1 GCA_017414145.1 Oscillospiraceae bacterium
ACCGGATGATGCCTGTGAATGTGTCCGGATTCAGCGCCTTCCAGCGCAGCAGTGCGCCGGCGGTCAGTCCGAGCAGACAGAAGATCATCAGCAGCGTGGTCAGCACACCGGTCAGATAGGTCAGTGGTTTTCTCAAAATCCGGCTCCTTTCGACCGTTTATTCCGATTCGTAGAATTGTTTTGACACGAGCTTCAGCCGCATTCCGGTGCGCATATTGGCGCTGCCCAGCACCTGCGGCTCACAGGTGTAGAGCGTCAGACAGTCCTCGTCGGTTTCCTGAAGCCATTTCTTGTCCGTCTTTTTGAAGCGGATTTCCTCCTCGGCCTCGTAGCGGAACCTGCCGTACGCGGTATAGAGCATGACCTCATCGCCGGGCTTCAGATCCTTCAGCTCCGAGAAATAGGTCTTGACATGGGCGTCGATGACCGTGTTTCCGCCCGCGCCGGGGACTGCCGACTGCGTGGACATACACGCGCCCTTTGCCAGCAGCTCCGGATTCGTTCCGAAGAACACGCTGACATTCAGCCCGATCGCGTCACAGGTCAGCACCGCGACCTGCTCGCCGAATTTCGGATAAGTGATTTTGCCGGTTTCATAGCTCTGCTGCGGGTCATCCTGCGGGATATCCTGCTCGATGATATGCAGACCGGCCGTGGTCGAGGTCGTTTTCAGATTGTCCATGAACGCGATGTTCAGATATTTTTGCAGCCGGTGCGTCGGCGCCAGACTCCAGATCAGAACGATCAGTCCGGCACAGAGTCCGAGCAGCAGCAGCGGCGTCAGCAGATACGAGAGCAGCGGCTCCTCTGTGCGCCGGACGGATTTCGTCTCAGGCATCGGATTCCGCCTTTCTCCTGCCCGCTCTGACGGTCAGCAGCACCAGTCCGCCGGCACAGAGCAGAATCATCCCCGCGGAGCCAAGCACCGGAACGGTCAGATCCCAGCCGGTGTCATCGACGCGGGTGCCGATGCTTGAGGAATCAATCAGGTTGCCGTTCTCGTCGCGGACGGAATAGCTGATGTCATTGCCGTCGATGTTGTCCACGGTGACATTCATGCCGAGGCTTTTGCCGATCTCCGCAAAATCCTTCATCAGGTCCGCCTTGTCATCGGCGGAGAGCTGCTTCAGGATGCTCTTGCGTTCGGACTGGGTCAGATTTGCGAGGAATTTCACGCGTTCATCCTCGGTCATGCCGAGCAGATACGCCTTTTTCTCCTCCGCGGTCATATTGATGAAGGTTTTGTCGGATTTGCGGGCGGTCGTCGCAGTGGTTGTCACGGTGCTGCCGCTTCCGCTGCCGGCGGCAGTCGTCGCGGGGGGCTCGGTCTGGTTGGGCTTTTCCGCAAGATACTCCTTGATTTTATCGACCGGCACCTGATACTGCTCGGCGAGCTTTTTCCAGATCGTGTCCTCCATGACATAGATGTTGTCCGCCCAGTCCAGATACGAGCCGTACTGCCCGTTGATGGTCATGCCGTTCTCATCGTGCATCTCCGGACGGCTTTCATAGGTGTTTTTCGCCTGCTGAATCATGGATTCCGGCAGTCCGATCTGACGCATGGCGTCGTAGACATCCTGCACGGAGCCCTCTGCAGCGGCGTGCAGCATGGCGGCACCGGTCATCAGAACGGCTGCGGCGCCCACCAGCATGAGTTTCAGTGTTTTCATGGGGCATTCCTTTCCCGATCCGCGCCGTTTCACACGGCAAAAGACCGGCAATATTTTCCGGAAAAGCGGCATTCCGCGCATCCGCTCCGCCGGACACCAACAGTATACCACAATTCCGTGAAAAAAGCAAGACGCGCCGGAGAGCCGGGTGTTTTTTCCTGTAAGTGCGGTTTCCCGCAGATGCGGCTTCAGCCGTTTGTGCCGAGCTGTCTGGCGACGGCGACCATGATCGCGCACTCCATGCGCTTGCGGAACAGTTTGCAGCCGGCTTCGTAGACGCCGCGCACCGAGCCGGTCGCGTGATAGGCGTTCGCCGCGCAGCCGCCGGAGCAGTACAGTCTCGCCCAGCAGGTGCGGCACTCCTCACGCGCATAGACATTGCAGGCGGCAAAATCGTCCTGCACGGGCTTGTTTTCGACGCCGTGCCAGATATCGCCCAGCCGGAATTTCTCATCGCCGACGAACTGATGACACGGATACAGATCGCCCCACGGCGTCACTGCCATATATTCCGTGCCGGAGCCGCAGCCGGAAATCCGCTTGTAGATGCACGGGCCGCCGGTCAGGTCGAGCATATAGTGGTAGAAGGT
>JAFPQL010000144.1 GCA_017414145.1 Oscillospiraceae bacterium
CTATCCGCAGGTGCCGGTTTCCGACCGGATCCTGCGCGGCAGACTGGCGGAGGCGGGCGGCAATCCCGCACGCTGGGCAGAGCTGAACCCAAGACGCCTGTTCCGCGACCTGACGCTTTCCGGCGAACGGTTCCGCGGCATGACGGGCGGCGGTGCGCCGCAGTGGTTCCGGTTCGCGCCGGTACGCTGGCGTGCAGTCGGCAGAGAAAACCGGCATCTGTATCTGCGGGCGGTTCACATTCTGGACGCGCAGGTATTCAACCGAGCCGTTCTGCGCTATGACACCGGCAGCGGTGAAAAGTGGTATCGCTGCCCGGACCCGCGGGCCCGCGGACATCTCAGCGGGTGGAGCCGGGTTTATCACGCGGAGACCGGCAGCTATTCGGATGCGGTTTCGGCGGAGAGCAGGCCGTTTGCAGTCGGGCAGCCCGGCGAGACGGCCCAGGCGGGGAGCTTTGCGGGAAGCTGTCTGGAGGAATGGCTCGGCGGCAGCTTTCGGGAGACGGCATTTGCCGGCGCGCTGGCACTGGAGCCGGCGGAGGGCGATGCGGCAGTCCCGTGCAGTGTCGTCCGGGTGATGATTGAAGGGCCGCAGACACGCAGATTTCCGTCTGTGCGGATGCGGGAGCCGGTCTGCCTGACGCCGTATGCGGCGGCGGCGGGGTGCGAGTGCGCACGCTGCTGGTATGCAGACGGCGGGGGAGATTCTGCGGCAGATGCGATCGGCATCAGCGGAGACCCCTGTGAAATTGCCGGTGTGCAGCCGGTTTTGCAGGTATATCTGTATGAATAACAAAGAGGAGGAGCAACTGAAATGACAAAGCAGGAAGCAATGGAGGCACTGACGCCGGTATTCCGCGAGGTGTTTGACGATGACAGCATTGAGCTGACGGAGGAGATGACGGCGGCGGATGTAGACGGCTGGGACAGTGTCGAGCACTTCAATCTGATTTCCGAGATTGAGCGGAAATTTAAGATGCGGTTTCAGATGCGCGAAGTATCCGGCATGAAGAATGTCGGAGAGCTGGCGGAGATCGTGGCAGCGCGCGCGAAGGTGTAACAGCATTCATATGCAGAAAAAAAGCAGATGCTCCGGTGTGAAGCATCTGCTTTTTGTGTCTGGAACGGAAATCAGGCCTTGCCGACGGAACCGAACAGCTCCATCTTCTCCTTGACCTTTGCCTTGATGGCCTCATAGCCCGGAGCGAGCAGCTTTCTGGGGTCAAAGCCCTTGCCCTGCAGGTCCTTGCCGGCCTCGATGTAAGCGCGGGTTGCCTCCTGGAATGCCCACTGGCACTCAGTGTTGACATTGATCTTTGCAACGCCGAGGGAGATCGCCTTCTTGATCATATCGTCCGGAATGCCGGTGCCGCCGTGCAGCACGAGGGGCATATCGCCGGTCTTCGCCTTGATTGCTTCGAGCGTCTCAAAGCTCAGGCCTTCCCAGTTCTCCGGATATTTGCCGTGAATATTGCCGATGCCGGCTGCGAGCATGGTGACGCCGAGATCTGCGACCATCTTGCACTCATCCGGATCTGCGCACTCACCTCTGCCGATGACGCCGTCCTCTTCGCCGCCGATCGAGCCGACCTCTGCCTCCAGCGAGATGCCCAGCACATCGCAGGCATTGACCAGAGCGGTCGTCTTTGCGATGTTCTCCTCGATCGGATAGTGGGAGCCGTCGAACATGATCGACGAGAAACCTGCGTTGATGCAGGCCTTTGCGCCCTCAAAGGTGCCGTGGTCGAGATGCAGAGCGACCGGAACGGTGATGCCGAGCTCCTCGATCATGCCCTTGACCATGCCGACAACGGTCTTGAAGCCGCACATATACTTGCCCGCACCCTCGGAAACGCCGAGGATGACCGGAGAATTCAGCTCCTGCGCCGTCAGCAGGATCGCCTTGGTCCATTCGAGGTTGTTGATGTTGAACTGACCGACAGCGTAGTGACCGTCTCTTGCCTTGTTCAGCATCTCTTTTGCAGATACCAGCATTGTTTATTCCTCCTGTATGTAAATTGCACGCGGCTATGCCGCAGCGCGGTGAATCACACCACTGACTATTATACACGATTTCCGTCCAAATTGCAAGAGCTTTCCTGCTGAATTACCAGAAAAACGGCGTGCGGCGGTAGTCTGAGGTAACTGCTGCGGAAAAAACTGTATAAAACTGCCAATGCCGGTGCATACTGTGGGTATCCGGGAAAGGGAGGAATCCATATATGAAAACCATTCTGAAACTGATGACCGTGCTGCTGGCAGTATGGGGCATTCTGAGTCTGCGGCAGACGGCACAGACCCTCGGCGCACTGGAGCAGGGGATCATCCGGCTGCACATTTTAGCCGACTCCGACACGATTGAAAGTCAGACGAACAAGCTCATGGTGCGTGACGCGCTGCTTGAGGCCTCGGCGGGCTGGTTCGACGGCTGCGCGGACGCGGACGACTGTCTGGCGGTACTGAAGCAGAAGCTGCCGCAGATTGAGCGGACCGCATCGGAGACACTGCGCGGAACCGGCAGCCGGGACACCGTCACCGCAGCGCTGGAAACGACGGCATTTCCGGCGCGGAAGTACGGGCGCATCACATTGCCGGCGGGGCGGTACCGGGCGCTGACCGTGCGCATCGGCAGGGGAGAAGGACAGAACTGGTGGTGCGTGATGTATCCGGCACTGTGCCTGCCGGCGGCATCGGGCGAGGCAGAGCCCGGACTGCTCGCGGAGACTTTGCCGGAAGCGGTCTGCGACATGGCGGAAGCGCCGGAGCGGTATGAAATCCGGCTCAAGTGCGTCGATGTCTGCCGGTCGGTCGCCGACTGGATTCAGCGGAAGTTCCGCGGCACGGAGCAGGACCCTGCGGCATCTCCGACGGATGCATAACGGGCTTTGTCGGGCTTCCGGCGCAGTGTGTTCAGCAAACAAAAGGCCGGCGTGTGTTCCGAAACGCCGGCCTTCTTCGTGTCATTCAGTCATCCGGACATCAACTGTCAGGATATGCTCCGCATTTACGGTCAGCACCGCATCAAAGCCGCCGCAGTGCAGCGTGACGGCGCTGTCGGTTATTTCTGCGTTTTCGCAGTCTTTATAATAGTCCGCCAGCGTCCGGAAGTCACAGCGGATTTTTCTCGACCGCGTGACATCTTCATAGTCGGAATCCGCCGAAAGTCCCGCCGGGAACGGGATGCTGACCGTTTTGTCCCCCTCGCCGGATTTCGTCCTGCAAGACTCACTCCCAAACTGATAAACATACCGCTTTGACCATAAAAAGCGCGTGTTTTCATCGCAGCGGCGGCGCCGAGCACAGAGAGCAGCTTTCTGCGTCCGCTGTTTTTCGTGAACAGCAGCGCGAGGAGAATCAGTGCAAGGAGAATCAGCAGCAAAATCCGGATGCAGTACATTGAAATCCCTCATTTTATGCGGTGACGGTTGTATGAAACGGCGGAAATACGAAGAAAAACGAGATGCAGCAGGCCGCGCTCCGGAAAAGCGCGGCCTGTTTGTCTGAAATCAATAGTGCAGCTTGCCGGTCAGATAGGCGAGCAGCTCGGTGATCGGGATGCGCACCTGCTCCATGGTGTCGCGGTCGCGGACGGTCACGCACTGATCCTTTTCCGCGGTGTCGAAATCATAGGTGATGCAGAACGGCGTACCGATCTCGTCCTCGCGGCGGTAGCGCTTGCCGATCGAGCCGGTGTCGTCGAAATCGACCATGAAGTGCTGCGAGAGCTCCTCGTAGACCTTGAATGCCTGCTCGGAGAGCTTCTTCGAGAGCGGCAGCACGGCGCACTTGAACGGCGCGAGCATCGGGTGCAGGCGCAGAAC
>JAFPQL010000145.1 GCA_017414145.1 Oscillospiraceae bacterium
ACGGTCACGCCGCTGCCGGATGCTGATCCGTCTGACCTTGAAGGAACCCCTGATGAAAGGAGTATGATGCAATGAAACAGATTGCGGTGCTCGCTGCGGCAGCGCTCCTTCTGACCGGATGCGGCGCCGCCCCGTCCGCGGACGGACAGAGCAGCTCTCCGCAGATGACAACGGCAGATGTCCCCTCCTCTGACACGGAAACGGCTCAGACAACCGCCTATGACCCCTTTGCGGAGGATGATTCCGATTCAGACGGGCTCATTATACGGAGCTGGGGCTCAGGCGCCGACTGGAAGGACGGGCGGATGTATGTGCTGGATTACGCGCCGACCGTCTCACTGCGCTGCTACGAGGAACTCGACGGCGCTGTGAACGATGTCGGACTGCTGCTCTTTGTAAACGGCTTTTCGCAGCCCTACCGCACCGACGAGGAGCCCTCCGTGCAGACCATGCACATTGCGGAAGTGCCGCCGGGCGAGCGGAAATATATCACAGTCGAATTTGAACCGGTTGCGGGTGAGCTGGGCGATACGCTGTCGGTGGAGATCATCACGATGCTGCACCCGCGCTTCATGCCGACGCCGCAGACAAAGGAAAGCGAGCTGTTTATCAGCCACAGTCTGCACCCGTTCATGCCCTCAAAGCTCAGCGTGACCGAAAAAACCGGCGTCACGGAGCCAGCGGTATGCACCGATTATACCGCCGAACCGGTCACAGAGGCGCTGCGGAAGCAATATCTCGTCATGGGCAGCACGGGCAGTTATTCCGGCGAAAACAGGCTGGACAGCACCGTTTTTCTTGAGGTAACGCAGAACGCCGGCATCGTGACACCCGCCGGTATGCTCGGCGGCGCTGCGCGGGAGCTTTCATTTTCGGCGGATGCCCCGGTGACGCTCTGTATGCTCGGCGGACAGCGCTGTACCTACCGCGTGTCGCTGTTTGCCGATCATGAGCTTGTTCACGGCGCCTTTGACGGCTGCGATTATCTCGACATGACGCCCGCACCGGACACGCTCTGCAAAAAGGAAATCGACCTTGGCACGCTCGGTCTGCCGGCAGAAGGACAGCACCACATCTATTTTGCCGCTGTGCCGTTCTATACCGGCAAAAACGCCGGGGAAGAGGTCATCAAGTCCGTCAGTGCGGCACTGCTCCCCGGCTCGTCCCGACCTTGATTTTTTGCCGGATTTGTGGTATGATAAGAGAGCATCAATCATTGAAGGGGGGCAGAGCCGATGCTGGTCATCAGCAGCACGGCGCCTTATGAAGCAGCAGAACTGAAGGCGCTCTTTTCTTCCGTCGGCTGGGCGGACGGGCTGTCTGACAGGCAGCTCCTTGCCGCAATGCAGCATTCCTCTCACGCGGTCACCGCACGGGTTGACGGCGTTCTGGCCGGTATCGTCCGCAGTATGGATGACGGCATCTGGAGCGCAACCATCGACTGCATGGTCGTACACGCGGCATATCAGCGGCAGGGAATTGCCGGCGCGATGCTGCGCGCACTGCTCAGAGAGCTTTCCGGCATCCGGTATGTCAGCGTGTCGCCGAATTCCTCCGACACCGTTCCGCTTTACCTGAAAAACGGGTTTGCGCGGATTGAGGACGGCAGTCTGCTGCAGCTCGAACACCCGCAGAGAGGTGAGACAGCATGAACGGCATGACTGATTTTCTGGATGCTTTTCAAAAGTATGCCGCCGATCATTTCTTTGATCTTGTCGGCTTTTTGCTGACGGCTGTCGGCGGCGGCTTTGCACTTTTGCAGTGGCGGGCGTCGATCAGGAACAACCGCGCCGAGTATGTCAAAGACCTGCTCCGCAGCATCATGGATGACCCGCAGATTCAGAAGTTCCAGAGTCTGACGGACTACGGCACAGACTGGTATACCGAGGAATTTCACCGCGGCGAGGATTCCGAAACTGCACAGATCGCAGACCGCACGCTGTTCACCTACAATTACATCTGCTATCTGTATGATACCAAGGTCATCAACAAAAACGAACTGGAAATCTTCAATTATTATATGCTCGCACTTGCACACGACAACGAGCTGACCTGTTATTTTCTCGATCTCTGGCAGTATTCCTTCTTCAGCGGCAAAAAATTTCCGTTCGGACATTATCTTTCGTTCTGCGAGAAAAACGGCTGTGTGAGCCGGTCTGTCCGCGACAAAAAGTATTATTACTACGATCTTGCGGCAGAGTCGCTGGAAAACGGGCATGATACCGGCATCGCGGTGCCGGAGGAGGTCTGTGCGCTCCGGGAACTGGTCGGTGACCGGCTGTTTATCGAGACGGTTTCGCGCTGTGAGCACTGCCGGCATTATGTGTCCGGCGCGTGCAGGGCGAAGTCGGATGTCAGCGCGCATTACTGGGTCGGCATGAACGCCGCGTGCAGCGCCTTTGATTTTGACCCTGCACGCTGGAACGGCGAATCGGAGTGTGCGCTGGTACAGTAATCAACAGAACAGGGAGCCGATCGGCTCCCTGTTTTCGTCTGTCCGGATCTGCGCGCATCACGCCAGCAGTGCGCGTTTCATCAGAGCAAAATCCTTTGCATCCAGCCGCCCGTTTCCGCTGAAATCGCCGGCCTTCCAGTCTGCAGGCTGCGTGTCCGGAACAGCGAGCAGCCATTTTTGCAGCAGAAACGCATCGGCAAGATCGAAATTGCCGTCCGCGTTGACATCGCCGGTGAGCGGTGCTGTCTGCACGAGCTTCAGTCTGCCGGTCGGCAGCGTGTTTTGGTTGTCAAACCGGACCGTCGGGTCTTTGCCTGCGGCGAGCGAATTGTCACTTTCGTACATCGCAAGGCAGATGACCGCGTTTTCATCCGGTGTTCCGTCATATTCAAACAGGAACGCCTTTTCCGTTTCATCCCGGAATGTCCCTTTTTCAATCCGAATCGGTTTGCCGAAGGATTTTATCCTGTTTCCGTCCGCGTCCGTGATCTCCGCGCACAGGTCGATGTTGAAGAATGCCGGCGCGAGGCCTGTGTTTTTGATCGTC
>JAFPQL010000146.1 GCA_017414145.1 Oscillospiraceae bacterium
CATTCCGGCACTGGGGCACAGCTACGGCGAGCCGACCTACACATGGAATGAGGGTTGTTCCGTCTGCTCTGCGGTGTCAGTCTGCGAGCACGATGACAGCCATACCATTGAGGAAGAGGGCAAAATCAGCAGCCGAAAAGAAGGCAAATCCATCATTTATACGGCGAAATTCAGCAAACTGGTCTTTTCCGCGCAGTCGGTGAAGGTGACCGGAGAAACCGTTGAGGAGCTTCCGGCGCCCGCGATCGGCGATGCGAACGGCGACGGCGATGTCACGCTCTCCGATGCCGTGCTGCTGACACAGCTGATCGGCGAGGACGAAAGCATGCAGGCACAGACCGCGCAGGCTCTGGATGCCGATCTCGATTACGACGGCGACGGTGCTGTGACACTCGTTGATCTGCGCGCAATTCTCAAGCAGCTCGGAAAGTAAAAAAACCGCCATCTGCAACACACACATTCGGAGGTATATTGGATGAAACGAAAGCTGGCAGGCTTGCTCGCCTGCATGACGGTGTATCTGTGCACCGGCTGCAGCAACCCGGCGGATTCGCCTGCGGACACCGCAGCGGGGAGCACGGAATCGACTTCGGCGCCTGCATCGGCGCAGTCGACCGAGCCGACAGAAACCGAAGAAACCGACAGCACGGACACAACCGCTCCGGATGAGAGCACAGAGGATGTGTGGGAGGGCGAAACAACGGCGAACCTCATCCCGCCGAGTCCGGGCTATACGGTCCGGAATGCGGCATGGACCGATGTGCAGTGGACGCAGTATCAGTGCGCATACTTTACGCTGAAGGTTCCGGAGGGCTGGAATGTGCAGTGGAAGGGCAATTCCGAGGCTTTGGTGTGGCAGGCGCAGGCAGGCGACGGCACCGTTCTCGGTCTGTCCAACACCGACCACCTGACTGCCGCAAAATCGAAGCAGGTGAGCGAGCTGCTGCAGCAGAGCTTTTATCTGGAGAAGGGCACGGTCGAGGAGCTCTTCGGCAAGATGTTCGCGAACACGACCGATTATTTCACCGTGCAGAATTCCTGCGTGCCGGCGAACAAGGACATGCTCCAATCGCTCCGCAGGGACAAGGCGATCTGGGATTACCGGTCGCTCTATGCGATCTTTTCGGAAAACGGTGTCGAGGGCGAGGGCATTTATTCTGCGGTTATCATGGAGGCGCCCGATCTGATTCTCACAGGCGGCTACAATTACGCGATGTGGGAGATCAACGGCATTTTCACGGAATATGCGCCGCGCGGCGAGCTGGTCAACTGGCAGCCCGTGCTGCGGGAGATCGCACAGTCCTTCACCTATACTGACTACTACTGGCAGGAAATGATGCAGCGTATCGGAAGCCGGCAGGAGCCGGTCTCCAATACCAATGACACCGACCCGGTCATGGAGGCATTCGAGGAGCGCATGACGCAGGACACGATCATTCAGGAAAAGCGCTCCGATATGATCGGGGAATATGAGCGCGTCTATGACAACGAAACCGGCAATATCTACCGCGCCTATGACGGCTTCCTCGACGATATCGGCTCCGACCAGACCCGCTATACGCCGATTACGGACAGTCAGTATGCGGACGGCTATGTCGGCTGGATCGACAAGTGAGAAGCATGCGCAGCATAAGTGGCTCTGCTTCGTGCGGATGCCGGCATCCTGTTTCATTCAGACCGCTCCTTGCATGCGCAAAGTGACATGCAGACAGAGCCTCCTGAGACACGATCTGCAGACAGAGGGAGCCCCGTTTCGGGGCTCCCTCTGTTTGTCGAAATAGCGGTATCTCCGATGGATTGAGAATGGGGCGCTGCCC
>JAFPQL010000018.1 GCA_017414145.1 Oscillospiraceae bacterium
AATTGGAATATGAGTTAATGCCTGTGTAGCATCAACATGAAAATAACTTTTAGGAATTATGGTTTTTAATATTTCATTTATTTCTTTAATAGGATAAATAGTACCCACTTCATTATTAATTAATGAACAAGATGCTAATATGTTCCCAAAATATTTTTTATTTTTTTCTGCAAGACGGTCGCGCTGATCGCGGGCAGCTTCGGCGGCATCAATCTGGAGGATATCTCCGCACCGCGCTGCTTTGAAATCGAGCGCAGACTGAAGAAAATGGTCGATATTCCCGTCTTCCACGATGACCAGCACGGCACTGCCGTCGTCGCCTCCGCCGCAATTCTCAATGCGTCGAAGCTCGCCGGCAAAGAGCTCTGCGACCTCAGAGTCGTCATCAACGGCGCGGGCGCGGCAGGCGTCGCCATTGCGGAAATGCTGCTCTCGCTCGGCGTCAGGGACATCCTCATGCTCAATTCCAAGGGCATCGTCTGCGAGGGAGACAAGCTCTCCTCCGAGGCACTGACCTCGCTCTCGCAGCGCACGAACCGTCAGAAGCTCCGCGGCGGTCTTGCCGATGCGATGAAGGGCGCCGATGTCTTCATCGGTGTCTCCAAGCCGAATCTCGTCACGCCGGAAATGGTAAAGTCGATGAATGACAAGCCGTTCATCTTTGCCATGGCGAACCCGACGCCGGAGATTATGCCCGACCTCGCAAAGGAGGCCGGCGCATTCGTCGTCGGCACGGGAAGAAGCGATTTCCCGAACCAGATCAACAATGTCCTCGCGTTCCCCGGCATCTTCAAGGGCGCGCTCTCTGTCCGCGCATCCGATATCACCGAGGGCATGAAGCACGCCGCCGCACACGCCATTGCGGACTGCGTCTCCGAGGCCGATCTCTGCCCGGAGTGCGTCATCCCGAATCCGTTTGACGAGCGCGTCGCTGCCGCCGTTGCAAAGGCAGTCGCTGCTGCCGCTGTCAAGGACGGCGTTGCGCGGATTGCCCCCGCGGCAGAATAATGCACAGCCCTGCTGCCGCGATTCTGCGGGCGCTCCTGCTGACGGCATCGCTCGCCGGCATTCTGCTGTTTTTCCTGCCGATGACGGCGCATATCATCAACATCGGCAACTGCTTCGGTCTGGCCGTCAGTGTCCTGCTGCTGCTCTACGGACTGTTTCTGCCGCAATGCCATACGACGGTGCGGACGGCATGGGGCAGCAAGGCCGGTAAAATCCTGCTCTCTGCCGCCGGATTGCTCGCGGCCGCGGGCATCCTCTGCTGCGCGGTGCTCAGCATCCTCATGATCCGGGCGGCGCACAAAAAGCCGGCGGAAAAGCCGCAGGCGCTCATCGTCCTCGGATGCAAGGTCAACGGCAGCACGCCGAGCCGGATGCTCTCCCGCAGAATCACGGCCGCGTATGAGGCGATGCTGGAGTATCCGGAGCTGAAAGCAGTCGTCTCCGGCGGACAGGGCGACAACGAGGACATCTCCGAGGCGGAATGTATGGAAAAGAGCCTCATTCGCCTCGGCATCGCGCAGGACCGGATTCTCCGCGAAGACCGTTCCCGCTCCACATCGGAGAATCTGCGGTTTTCAAAGCAGATTCTGGAAGAAAACGGCATCACCGGACAGCTGCTGCTCGTCACGGACGCCTATCACCAGTACCGCGCACAGCTCCTCGCAAAAAAAGAGCAGCTGCCGGACTGCGCTGCCGTCATACCGGAAACCTCATGGTATTTGCAGCCGACCTTCTGGGTCCGGGAGTGGTTCGGTCTTGCACACGCAGTCGTTTTCGGAAACTGAACTCAGAACAGACGCCGCCCTTTTCGCATGAGGGCGGCGCTTTTTGTCTGTCAATCAGATGTCTCCGGCGAATGGAAAACGGAGCGCAGCCCCTTTCAGATCATCGCAGAGCAATCCCGATTTCCTTTTGCTGCCATGATTATTTCCGGCGCAAGCGGTCAATGATAAGACAAACGCATGAGGAGGCGCTTTTATGTCTTATCAGAAGGTTGTGATCGCCGGACTGGACACCGCCAGACTGGCTGTGCTGTCAGAGGAGGAGAAAATCGCGCTGCTGCGGGAAATGCAGGAGACCGGCAGCGAGGCGGCAAGGGAAAAGCTGATTCTCGGCAATCTGCGGCTGGTGCTGAGCGTCATCCAGCGCTTTACCGGCCGCGGAGAGGATGTCGATGACCTCTTTCAGATCGGCGTCATCGGACTCATCAAGGCAATCTCGAACTTTGATCTGTCAAAGGATGTGCGCTTTTCCACCTACTGCGTCCCGATGATTGCCGGAGAGCTGCGGCGGCATCTGCGGGACAGCCACGCGGTCAGGGTCAGCCGTTCCCTGCGCGACCTCGCATACCGCGCCATGCAGGCGAAGGAGCGTCTCACCGCGTCACTCGGCAAAGAACCCACCGTGCAGCAGATCGCCGATGCCGTCGGGACAGAACGCGCCGAGGTGGTGCTCGCGCTGGAAAGCATCTCCGATCCGGTTTCGCTCTATGAGCCGATTTATTCGGATTCGGGCGACCCGCTTTATCTGATCGACCAGATCGGCGACCCCGCCAGCAAAGACGAGAGCTGGATGAGTGAGCTTGCCATCCGCGACGCGATTGCCGGCCTGAATCCGCGGGAGAAAAATATTCTCCACCGCCGCTTCTGGGAGGGCAAGACACAGGTTGAGGTCGCCGCCGAAATCGGCATTTCGCAGGCGCAGGTCTCCCGGCTCGAAAAGGCAGCCATTACCAAGATCAAGGCACAGCTCTGACCCCCCGCTCCGCATACAAAAATGCCGCACCGGACCGGTTGCACGGTCGGTGCGGCGTTTGTCATTCTGCCAGAAACTGTTTCAGCGCGGGCAGCGCCGCAAGGGCAGCTTTTCTGCCGATCGCGTATGTCTCGCGGAGCTTTTCGGCGCTGTGCGTCGTGTGCTTGATCGGCAATGTGCGCGGCGGACGGATGACAAATGCCTCCCCGCGTTTTTCCGCGTCCAGCACCGCCTGCACCTGCGCGTTATAGACCGTGTGGCGCTGCTCCATTGCGCGGATCAGTGCCGGATATGCGCGGTAGAACTTCCGCACCAGCGGCATCATCCCGTTCGGGGACTTCTGATAGCCCGTGGGCTGCGTCAGCACGACGACATTCTTTGTATAGCCCTGCCTGCGGAAGAATTCCAGCGGAATCGAATCCGTAATTCCGCCGTCGAGCATCGCTCTGCCGCCGACCCGGACAATCCGTGACGCGAGCGGCATCGACGCAGAGGCGCGGATCCACTCCAGCTCGCGTCCGGAGAGCGTCTTGCAGTGATGATACACCGCCTCACCGGTCTCGACATCCGTGCAGACGACCCAGTAGGGAATCCCGCAGGAGACAAATGTCTTGTGATCGACCGGATCCAGCCGTTCCGGCAGCGTGTGGTAGCAGAATTTTGCGCCGTACATATCGCCCGTCAGCAGCAGCGACAGAAAGCTGCAGAACCGCGGGTCCATCCGGTATTTCAGACAGTAGCGCAGCACGCGGCGCGGCTGATGCGTCACATAGTTGCAGCCGAAGGTCGCGCCCGCCGAGACGCCGATCATGCCGTCCAGCCGGATGTTTTCGTCCATCAGTACATCAATCACGGCACCGGTGAACATCCCGCGCATCGCGCCGCCTTCCAGTACCAGTCCCTTTTTTTCACGCATTCAGAATCATACTCCTTCATCCGGAGCCGGCTGCTCACTTCTTCCATGTCATCGGCGAGATCAGCAGGATCATCGGGAAAATTTCCAGTCTGCCCGCCAGCATATTGAAGATCAGCATCCCCTTAGACAGCGGTGAGAACAGTGCAAAGTTCTGGGTCGGGCCGACACGGCTCAGGCCCGGTCCGATGTTATTGAGTGTTGCTGCAACTGATGTAAAGTTTGTTGTCAGATCAAAGCCGTCTAATGACACCACCAGCAGTGACATGATGCAAATGAGAATATAGCAGAAATTTCAGGAAATGATTATAAAGAAGTAGTTAATCAGCATCCAAGAAATTGGATCCTTCGTTTAAAAGGTCCAAAAAAGAATCAAACCCCCGAAAAAAAACCAATGTCACTAATGGAATCTTTAAAAATATTTAGCCAGGAACAAGAACTGAGAAACCCAACTAAATTAAGATCAAAAAAA
>JAFPQL010000147.1 GCA_017414145.1 Oscillospiraceae bacterium
AGGTTTTTCTCTCGCGCTCTCTTTTCCTGATTCCTCTTCCCCTGGTTGGTCGGCTTTCGTTTCTCGGTTGTTTTGGATGTTGTTCTATTGGGAGACAGTCCGGTTGTGCCTAGTTTCCGCCCGCGGCGGGCTTTAGGAATTGCCAGCGCGGGCTCCGCGCCGGCGGGCTTTAGGTCATTGCCCGCGGGGGCTCCCCGCCGCCGGGCATTGACATTCCCGCAGAAAATCGGTATAATAAAAAGGAACGCGCAGCAGCATTGCCGTGTTCGTATAAATCAAACATGAAGGATGGTAGCACGATGAAACATTATTTTGATCTGACCGGACAGGTTGCGGTAGTCACCGGCTGCTCGACCGGTCTCGGCGTACAGATGGCGAAGGCGCTTGCAAGTCAGGGCGCGAAAATTGCCGCAATCGCAAGACGGCAGAATCTCCTCGACGAAACGGCTGCCGCGATTACGCAGGAATTCGGCACGGAAGCGGTTGGCATTTCCTGCGACATTACCGATACGGAGAATGTGCAGGCCGCTGTGAAGGCCGTGATGGAGCGCTTCGGCAGAATTGATATTCTGATTAACAACGCAGGCACCGGCGCAGTTGCCCCCGCGGAGGACATCACCGACGAGCAGTTCATTCACGAGCTGAATGTCGATCTTCTGGGATCCTTCAAAATGGCGCGGGAGATTGCAAAGCAGGCAATGCTGCCGGCGAAATACGGCAGAGTCATCAACATCGCGTCCATGTACGGACTGGTCGGCAACAAGATCGCGCCCTGTGCGCCGTATCACGCGGCAAAGGGCGGCGTGGTCAACATGACGCGTGCGCTGGCGGCTGAATGGGGCGGCAAGGGCATCACGGTCAACGCGATCTGCCCCGGATATTTCTACACGCCTCTGACCGTGGATACGCTGAATTCGGAGTTTTTCCAGAATTACGCGCAGCAGATGATCCCGATGGCGCGGTACGGAAACGAGGGCGAGCTGGATACGGCGGCGCTGTTCTTCGCCTCGCCGTGCAGCAGCTATGTGAACGGAACGATTCTGCCGGTGGACGGCGGATACACCGCCATGTGAGCGTGCGGAAAATATCAATGATCTGTCAGACCGGCGCTGCCACTCCCATATATGGCGGCGCCGTTGCTTTTTTTTTCGTCTTGTGGTATAATATAGCTTGGTACAGTGTCACGCTGTGCGTTTCAAACCGAAAGGAAGATGCAAATGTCAGAATCCGTACGGCGGACAGCTGATGCACTTCGTGCGGTACTGGCGGATTTCCCGCATATTCCGCGCGCGGCGGTGCAGAGCTTCGGCTGCCAGCTCAATTTCTGTGACGGTGAAAAATACAAGGGAATTCTCCGCGACCTCGGCTATGAGCTGACCGAGGATCCGGAGCAGGCGGATGTCATTCTCTACAATGCCTGCGCGGTGCGGGCGCACGCCGAATCCCGTGTCATCGGCCGTCTCGGCGCGCTGAAACCGCTGAAGGAACGCAATCCGCGCCTGATTATCGGGCTCTGCGGCTGCATGGCGGAGGAGGACGAGGTGCGCGCACTGCTCCGCAAGTCCTACCCCCATGTCTCGCTGGTGCTGGGCGCCGGTGCCATGGAGCGCCTGCCGGAAGCGCTGCTTTCTGCCTATCAGGGGCAAAAGCATACCGAGGCTGGGCTTGGCTTTTCCGGTCTGCCGGACGAATCGCTGCCGACGCTGCGGGACGGCTCCTTTCAGGCGAGTGTGCCGGTCATGTACGGCTGCAATAATTTCTGCACCTACTGCATCGTGCCGTATGTGCGCGGCAGAGAGCGTTCCCGGACACCGGAGGCGATTGTGCATGAGGTGCGGGAGCTGGTGAAATCCGGCTGCCGCGAGATCCTGCTGCTTGGACAGAATGTCAATTCCTACGGCAGAGGGCTGGACAGCGAAATCAGCTTTCCGGCGCTGCTCGAAAGACTGGACGCGATTCCGGGGGATTATCTGATCCGCTTCATGAGCTCACACCCGAAGGACGCAAGCAGAGCGCTGATTGACACGATGCTTTCCTCTCAGCACATTGAGCATCACCTGCATCTGCCGGTGCAGTCCGGCAGCAATGCCGTGCTGAAAGCGATGAACCGGCACTATACGACAGAAAAATATCTGGAGCTGATCGACTACGCCCGCGCAAAATCCGCCGATTTTGCGTTTTCAAGCGACCTGATCGTCGGCTTCCCGACCGAGACGGACGCGGATTTTCAGCAGACGCTCGATCTGATCCGCTATGTCGAGTACGACAACCTCTACACCTTCATCTACAGCCCGCGGAGCGGCACGCCCGCCGCGGCAATGGAGCAGGTCAGCACCGCGGAGGAGATCTCTGCGCGGATGCGGGTGCTGCTTGAAACACAGCGCGACATCACGGCGCGCTGCAATCAGCGGTTCATCGGGCGGGAGACCGTGATGCTCGCCGAAAAATACGATGCGGAAAAGGGATTGCTGGTCGGACGCACGAGAGCCTGCCGCAACGCGGCAGTGCCGGGCAATGCGGAACGGGTCGGGCAGTTCGTCCCCGTGCGGATTACGGGGGCGAAAAGCTGGGCGCTGACCGGTGAAGCACTTTGAAACAGCGCCGGACGGGTACTGACAAAAAACACTCTGTCAGGCGAAGACCGCGGAAATGAGGCGGGTACTGCCCGCGAAAGGAGCATTCTCATGGGTGAAAGGCGCGCACTGATTGTCGTGGATATGCAGAACGACTATTTGTGGGAGCAGCGGCTTCCGAAGTTTTCTTATGACACAGGAACACTGACAGCGGCGGTGAATCAGGCAATCGACCGTTACAGCGCGATGCACTACGATGTGTTCTACATTTTAGAGATCGTGCCGAACAATTTTCTGACGAAAAAGCTGATCGGCTTTTCGCTTGCGGGAACACCGGGCGCGGAGCTCTACGGCGGGATGCACATCGTTTCCGATTTCCGGTATGAAAAGCAGATGCCGGATGCGTTTTCCAACGCGGATTTCAAGCGGTTCATGCAGCGGAATTATTACACAGAGGCGGTGGTCTGCGGGCTGGACCTCTGCGGGTGCGTGGGCGCGACGGCGCAGGGCGCCAGAAACAACGGAATGCAGTCCTCGCTGATTCTGCCGGCAACCGGATGTCGTTTTTCCGCGGAAAAGCAGCAGAAACAGCTTGATAAACTGGCCGCAGTCGGCGTAAAGCTCATTGCGGAGTGATTTGAAGGGAGAAATCTGAAATGGCAGATATCATGGAAATGGCAAAGGCGCTCGGCAAGGCGCTGCAGCAGGATGAAACCTATCTGAACTTCCGTGCGGCAGCGGAGCAGAACGACAGCGACGGGGATTTGCAGCAGCTCATCGCGGAATTCAACCTAAAGCGGCTGGATCTGCAGCATGAGCAGGACAAGGAGCAGTCCGACGCGGACCGTGCGGCGGCGCTGGACGGCGAGGTCAAGTCGCTTTACAGCCAGATCATGGCAAACCCGTCGATGGCCGCCTATCAGGGCGCAAGAGCCGCCTTTGAGCAGCTTCTGGACGGCATCAACCGCGTCATTGCGATGAGTGCCGCCGGACAGGATCCCGATTCCTATGACCCGAACGCCGCAGCATCCTGCGCGGGTGACTGCTCGGCCTGTGCGGGCTGCCACTGAGAACAGAAACGGAGCAGAATATGGAAATTGACCGCTCGAAGCTCTCGCCGATGATGCAGCAGTATCTTGCTGTCAAGGACGCATCCGGCGACGCGATCGTGTTCTTCCGGCTCGGCGACTTCTACGAAATGTTCTTTGACGACGCGATTCTGGTCTCAAAGCTGCTGGAGCTGACCCTGACCGGACGGGACTGCGGTCTGCCGACACGCGCACCGATGTGCGGCGTGCCGTATCATGCCTACGAACAGTATCTGAAGCGGCTGGTGAATCTCGGCTACCGTGTCGCAATCTGCGAGCAGATGGAGGATCCGGCGCTGGCAAAGGGACTGGTGGAGCGCGGCATCATCCGCATCGTCACGCCCGGCACGCTGATCGAATCCTCGATGCTGGACGAGTCAAGCTGCAATTATCTTGCGGCGGTGCGGAGCGAGGGCGAGGAGATCGCCTTCTGTGCCGCGGACATCTCGACCGGCGCGGTGGATCTGCACCGTGCGGAGGGCAAGGGCAGAACGGATGAAATCATCTCGCTGCTCGACCGGTACCGCCCCGCCGAGCTGCTCATCACGAAGGATTTTCTCGATTATAAGCCGGTCGCGGACTTCCTCAAGACCCGCACGACCTGCATGGTGACGCTGCGCGACGAGGAATGCTTCTCGCCCGCAAAGCAGCGCGAGACGCTGCTCAGACAGTTCGGCGCAGAAGATATGCAGACGCTGGGACTCTCCGCATCCGGCTGCGATGCCGCGGTCTGCTGCGGCCTGTTTCAGTATATCGCGGAGACACAGCGCGCACTGGTCGGACGGTTCACCGGCATCACGGTACACGGCAAGGACGGCATCATGGCGCTGGACGCGTCCGCAAGGCGCAATCTGGAGCTGACCGAGACACTGCGCTCGCACGAGAAAAAGGGCTCCCTGCTCGGCGTCATCGACCGCACGGAAACGGCGATGGGCAGACGGATGCTGCGGACATGGATGGAGCAGCCGCTGACCGCGCCCGCGAGAATCATGGAGCGGCTCAATGCCGTAGAGCTGCTGAGCAAGCAGTCTGTCACGATGACGGAGCTGCGCGAGCTGCTGGACAAGGTCTTTGACCTTGAGCGCCTGATGTCCAGAGTGATGTTCCAGAAGGCGACGCCGCGGGACATGAAGGCGCTCTCGCAGACGGCGCTGCAATTACCGGAAATCAAGGAGCTGCTGAAAAAGCTCAGCGCCTCCAAGCTGCTGCAAAAGCTCGAATCGGAAATCTCGCCGCTCAATGAGATCTCCGGCCTGATCGAGCGCGCACTGGTCGAGGAACCGCCGGTGCAGATCAAGGACGGCGGCGTCATCCGCGACGGCTTCCACGAGGAGCTGGACCGCCTGCGCCACGCGATGACGCACGGCACCGACCTGATTGCGGAGATCGTCGAGCGGGAGCGGGAGCGCACCGGCATCAAGAATCTCAAAACGGGCTATAACCGCGTGTTCGGCTATTTTCTGGAAGTGTCGCGCTCCTATTACGAGCAGGTGCCGCCGGAGTGGATCCGCAAGCAGACGCTCGCAAACTGTGAGCGGTATATCACCGAGGAGCTGCGCAATGCGGAGAATATGATCGTCGGCGCAAAGGACAAGGCGCTGGCGCTGGAGGCGGAAATCTTCTCGGAGCTGCGGGAATTTCTCGCCGCACAGCTCCGGACGGTGCAGGAGACGGCGGCGGCGGTCGCGCAGGTCGATGTCCTCTGCTCGCTCGCGCTGACGGCGCTCGAAAATGAATACTGCAAGCCGGAAATCGCCGTGGACGGCAGAATCGAGATTCACGGCGGACGGCATCCGGTCGTCGAGCAGATGCTGACGGATACGGTCTTTGTCCCGAACGATGTGCTCTCGACCAGAAGGCAAACCGTCTGGCGATCATCACCGGGCCGAATATGAGCGGAAAATCGACCTATATGCGGCAGACGGCACTGATTGTGCTGATGGCACAGATGGGCAGCTTCGTGCCGGCGTCCTATGCGAGAATATCCGTTGTGGACGCGATTTTCACGCGGGTCGGCGCCTCTGATGACCTGACGGCGGGCGAATCGACCTTCATGGTCGAGATGCACGAGGTTTCGGACATCTTAAAGCGTGCCACGCAGAACAGCCTTGTCATACTGGACGAGGTCGGCAGAGGCACTTCGACCTTTGACGGCATCAGCATTGCGCGGGCGGTCGCGGAGTTCATCTCCGGCAAAAAGATCGGCTGCAAGACGCTGTTTGCCACGCATTATCATGAGCTGACCATGCTGGAGGGACAGTGCGACGGCGTGCGGAATCTCAGTGTCGCGGTCAAAAAGCACGGCGATACAATCCGCTTCCTGCGCAAGATTGTCGAGGGCGCCGCAGACGACAGCTACGGCATCGAGGTCGCAAAGCTGGCGGGACTCCCCGCGCAGGTGACCAACCGCGCAAGGGCTTTGCTGACGGAAATGGAGGCGCAGTCGAAGGCGGAAAAGGAAGCGCACGCGCAGAAGCTGGCGGCGCAGGCAGGCGGTCAGATGAGCTTTGCTGCCGACAGCGAATCGCAGATCATCGCGCAGCTCTCAAAGACCCATGTCGCGGAGCTGTCCGATGCGGAATGCCGCGAGCTGCTCACCGACCTGACCGCCATGCTGCACTGAGCTTTTACCGTGCAGACCGGCGTGCTGCATTTTGCAGAAGCTTAGAAAGGAATTATCGTGCCCGAGATTCATGTTTTACCAAAAGAAATTGCAGAGCTGATCGCTGCGGGCGAGGTCATTGAGCGTCCCGCTTCGGTGCTCAAGGAGCTGACCGAAAACGCGATTGACGCGGGTGCAAAGCGTATCACTGCCGAGTTAAAGCGCGGCGGGACGGTGTACCTGCGCGTCACGGACGACGGCTGCGGCATCGCACCCGACCAGGTGAGAACCGCCTTTTTGCGCCACGCGACCAGCAAAATCACAGAAAAAGCCGATCTTGACAGCATCTTTACGCTCGGCTTCCGCGGGGAGGCGCTGGCGTCGGTCTGCGCCGTCTCGCGCACCGAGGTTCTGACCAGACAGCAGGGCGCCGAATACGGCACCCATTACATCATCGAGGGCGGCGAGGAGGTGCTCTGCGAACAGAGCGGCTGCCCCGGCGGCACAACGGTCGTCGTCCGCGATCTCTTTTACAATGTTCCCGTGCGTGCGGGCTTTCTGAAGCGCGATACGGCGGAGGGAAACGCCGCCGCAGGCGTCTTCCAGAAGATTGCGATGTCGCATCCGGAGATTTCGTTCCGTCTGATCCGCGAGAATAAGACGGAATTCGTCACGCCCGGCGACGGCGAGCTGTATTCCGCGATTTACGCGATTTTCGGCAGAGAATTCGCACGCGATCTGCTCCCCGTGGACTACCGCGGCGGCGAATCTGACGGCGGCATTGCCGTGGACGGCTTTGTCATGAAGCCGCTGTATGCCCGTCCGAACCGTGCGCATCAGTTTTTCTTCGTCAACGGCCGGTCGGTGCGCTCCTTCACGCTGATTTCCGCGATTGAGGAAGCGTTCCAGACGCTGATTATGACGGGCAAATACCCCGCCTGCGTGCTGCGCGTGACCATTTCGCCGCGCACGGTCGATGTCAATATGCACCCGACAAAGGCGGAGGTGCGCTTCTCGGACGAAAAGCGCGTGTTTCAGGCGGTGTATTTCGCTGTCATGAGCGCGCTGCAGCAGAATCATCTGATTTACGAATTCCAGATGCCGCAGCCCCCGCAGGGCATGGCGCCGCCCCGTCCGAAAACGGACTGGTATGCGCCGGTTGCGGGTACGGACAGCAACACCCCTGCCCCGCTGATTCCGCAGCAGGAGCCGGAAACGCCGCAGATGCGGGAACCGGTCCGGACTGCCGTGCCGCATTCGGCGTATTCGCCGGGGCTTCAGCCGGTTCCGGCACAGACTGCGCAGCCGGCCGCGGAAAGACCCGCGCCGCCTGCCGCTTCCCCGGATGCGCCGCCTGTGATGCAGGAGTCCCCTGCCGGGCAGATGTCCGGCGCGTTTGCCGAGGCGCTGAAGGCGTTTCCTGCGCTGAACCGTGTGCCTGCCGCGTCGGAGCCTGCACCGCTTCCGCCTGCTGCGGAACCCGCTGAGCCCGCAGAGCCCGTATCCCCTGCCGCGGAGCTGCCGCAGGAGCCGCATGAGCGGAACGAAGCGCTGTCTGCGATTCAGCGGTCGCCGATCCGCGTGATCGGGGAGCTGTTTGAGAACTATGTCCTCGCGGAGGCGGGCGAACAGTTCGTGATGATCGACAAGCACGCCGCACATGAGCGCATTCTCTTTGAGCGCTTCCGGCAGCGCGTCTGCCGCGAACGGCAGAGCCTGCTCAATCCGGTGCGCATCCTGCTGACGGCGGATGAAATCACCGCGCTGCAGGAGCATACGGAGACGCTCTCCGCCTGCGGCTTCACCTTTGACTATTCCGAGGCGCCGGTCGTGCAGATGACGGGCATTCCGCTGAGCTGTGCGGGGCTGGATCTCGACCAGCTTGCCGCAGAGCTTGCCGAGGGCTGCCGCATGGAGCTGGTGCAGCCCGACCGCCATATGCTGGATGACAAGTTTCACGATCTGGCGTGCAAGGCCGCGATCAAGTCCGGCACGCACAATACCGCGGAGGAGCTGCAGTCGCTGGCAGAGCAGGTCTGGACGGATGAACGCATCCGGCACTGCCCGCACGGGCGTCCGGTGATGTTCCTGCTCTCAAAATATCAGATCGAAAAGCAGTTCCGCAGAATTCAGAACTGAGCATCATACGGGATCCGGCGGCGGCAGCGGAACCGGCTGCGCACCATCGGAGAAGGAGGATCAAATTGGCAAAGACAGCAATGCTGGTCATGGAAATGCAGAATGACTATTTCTGGGAAAAGCGTCTGCCGAAATTCAACTACGACGGCGAAATTCTGTTTCCGGCGGTCAACCGCGCAATCGACAGATTTCACGCAGACGGATGTGATATCATATATATCGCGCAGGTGTTTCCCGATACGCCGACCAATCAGCTCGTGTTCGGGTTCAACATGGAGGGAACGGAGGGTGCAAAGCTGCATCCGGCGCTGAAGGTGGTCACGCCGTGGTATTTTGAGAAGAATATTGCGGATGTGTTTCAGTATGACGGCATCCGCGCCTTTCTGAACGCCAACGCCTATGACAGCTTCCTGCTCTGCGGCATTGACCTGTGCGGCGGCATTCTGGCGACGGCAAAGGGCGCCAGATCGGCCGGTGCGGCCGTGACGGTTCTGACGGACTGCTGCGGCACGCGCTTTGACGCGCATAAAATTGCGGAGGCGTATGCGGAGCTTTCCGGCTGCGGCGCGGTGCTTACGCCCGCCTTCCCGAAGGAGGCGTGACATGACGGTTCGCGCATACAGGGAAGCGGACCTGCCGCAGATGCTGGAAATCTGGAATGAAGTGGTTGCGGTGGGCGATGCGTTCCCGCAGGAGGCGTGCCTGACCGCGGAGACCGGAGCGGCATTTTTCGCGGCGCAGACGCTGACCGCCGTTGCGGAGGAGGACGGCGCCGTGTACGGGCTGTATATTCTGCACCCGAACAACATCGGACGCTGCGGACATCTCTGCAACGCGAGCTATGCGGTGAAAAGCGGCTGCCGCGGCCGGCATATCGGCGAGGCGCTGGTGACGGACTGCATGGAGCAGGCTGCAAAGGCGGGGTTCCGCATTTTGCAGTTCAACGCAGTGGTGGCATCCAATCTGCCGGCGCGGCGGCTCTATGAAAAGCTCGGATTCCGTCCGCTCGGCGAGATCGAGGGCGGCTTCCGCATGAAGTCGGGCGAATATGTCAGCATCTGTCCGTACTGGATTCCGCTTCCGGCCGGACAGGACGCGGCGGAGGACGCCCGCTGAAACAGAGAAAACCGGCGGAGCCATTGTGCCGGCCCGCCGTGCAGAGAGAATGCGCAGAAACCGCTGCGCAAAAGAAAGGGGGTCTTGTCATATGCAGGAGAAACCGCTCCTGATCGCGGTCGTCGGCGCGACGGCATCAGGAAAATCGGCACTCGGCGCGGAAATCGCCGCAGAGTACGGCGGAGAGGTGATTTCTTCGGATTCGATGCAGCTCTATCAGGGGCTGGACATCGCCACGGCCAAGCCGACCGCGGAGGAAATGTGCGGTGTGCCGCATCACCTGATCTCAGTGCTTCCGCCGGATCACGCCTGCTCGGTCGCGGAATATGTGTGCATGGCACGCGAAAAAATCGCGGAGCTGCTCTCCCGCGGCAGACTGCCGGTTGTCGTCGGCGGAACGGGGCTCTATGCCGATTCGCTGCTGGACAACATTCAGTTTCCGGATATTCCGGCGGACGACGCGCTGCGCGAACGCCTGCACCGTGAGGCGGAAACGGCCGGCAACGCCGAAATGCTCCGGCGTCTGGCGGAATGCGACCCGGAGACAGCGGCAAGACTGCATGAGAACAATCTGCGCCGGATCATCCGTGCGCTGGAGGTCTATGCGCTGACGGGCATTCCCCTCTCCGAGCACGCCCGCCGTTCCCGTGCCGTGCCGCCCCCGTGGAATGTGCTCCGCATCGGCATCGCCTTCACGGAGCGTGCGCAGCTCTATGAGCGCATCCGCAGCCGCGTCGCGCAGATGTGCGAGCGCGGACTGGCGGACGAGGTGCGCGAGGAATACGGCTCCGGCAGACGGCGCGATACCGCCGCAATGGCGATCGGCTACAAGGAGCTGCTGCCGTGGGTGCGCGGCGAGGAGGCGTTTGCGGACGGAATCGAGCGCGTCCGGCGCGAAACCTGCCGGTATGCCAAACGGCAGGAGACATGGTTTCGTCGAAATGCTCAAATCAACTGGATATTCAGAGATGAAAACTGTGAGAAGCAGGAAATTTTTTCGACTTCCCAAAAAATCATAGAAAAAACAATCTCTATGTGATATAATGAATATGTGTAACCGGTTCTGCGGGACAGGTATACCCTGCCGCGGACAGGACGCATGAGCTTGCATCATGCAGAACCGCACAAAACATATAGAAATGAGGCTTGTACATTTATGAACAACAAAGGACTCAACCTGCAAGATGTTTTTCTCAATCAGGCGCGTAAGGACCGTCTGCCGCTGACCATTTTCCTGACGAACGGCTATCAGTTCAAGGGCATCATCCGCGGCTTTGACAACTTTATTGTCATTCTGGAGACGGACGGCAAGCAGCAGCTTGTCTACAAGCACGCGATTTCGACAATCGTTCCCGCAAGAGCAATCTCGATTCTCGATGCCATGGAACGCGAGGGCGAATAAGGAGAATAATATCTCATGAATGAGATCACAACGCGGATTCTGAAAGCGCTGCTGCTTCTGTTCGCGGTTGTTCTGGTTTTTTCCATTGTCTACCACCTGCTCTTTCAGGGCTATCAGACCGAGAACGCGATCTATTACGAGGTCAGCGATGCCTCGGTGTTTCAGGGCGTGTATATCCGCGACGAGTCCGTGGAACGGTTCAGCGGACGCGGCGCCGTGCGGTATTGCGTCAGTGACGGCGCAAAGCTCGGTGTCGGGTCTGTCATTGCCGAGATCTATGAGGACGAAAAGCAGATCGACCTGAGACAGCAGGTTGCCGAAAAGCAGGCGGAGCTTCAGCGCCTGACCAAGATCGAAAACCCCGGTACGAGCGAGAATGCGCAGCCGAATCATCTGGCTTCGCTGATCGCGGAGCAGTACAGAAGTCTCGTGCAGCAGCGCGAACGCGGTGACTACGCCGCGCTCGGCGACAGCAAGCAGGAGATGACCGTGCTGATGAGTACCTATGAAAAAATCACAAACCCCGACCTCGACCTGAGCGGGCAGATCGCTGAGCTCAGAGACGAAATTGCAATTCTCAAGAGCCAGCAGACGGAGCCGCTGCACACGATCCGTGCTTCGCGGAGCGCGTACTTTGTCAGCTTCATCGACGGCTATGAGGATACGCTGACTGTGGAAGGCATCCCGCGCCTGACGCCGGAGCAGCTCGCTGCGGTATCGGACGAGGGCAGCGGGACACAGGACGGCGATGTCGGCGCGATCGGCAAGCTGATCGACGGCTATTCGTGGTATATTGCCGGCGTGTTCGACAACACGAAGCTGCGTCTCTCCGAGGGCGATACCGCGTCGGTGCGGCTGGAGTCGCTCGGCAGAAAGCTGACCGTCACGGTGGAGTCGCTGGTTTCGGCGGGCGATATCACCAAGACGCAGGCTGTGCTGCGCTGCGATCAGCTCACGCGTGAGGTCGTGCAGCACCGCACGGAGCGCGTGGAAATTCTCCGCAAGACCGTCGCGGGCATCAAAGTTCCGCGCTCGGCAATCCGGTTCAAGGAGCTGGAGGAAACATTCAAAAATGAGGACGGCACTACCTATACGCAGAAGACGAACTATATGGGTGTGTATGTTCGGATCGGCGAAACGGCCGAGTTCCGCAAGCTCGACATTGTGTACGAGGACGAGAATTTCTATCTCTCCTCCCTCAGTGCCGGAAAAGGCTATGTCGCCCTTTATGACGATATGATCGTGAAGGGAGTGGCGGCAGATGGAAGCTGAAGTGTACAGCAGTGCGCAGCAGGCAGTGCTGGAGCGCCTTGCCGGCATCCGGCAGCGGATTGCCGCGGCCTGCCGCGAAGCGGACAGGGATCCGGCGTCGGTCACGCTGATGGCCGTCACCAAGACCGTCGATCCGCTGCTGATTAACACGGCGGTCGATGCGGGTGTGAAGGTGCTCGGCGAAAACCGCGTGCAGGAGTTCCTCTCCAAGCGCGAAAGCTACCGGCAGGATGCCGAGGTGCAGTTTATCGGGCATCTGCAAACGAATAAGGTGAAATCCATTGTCGGACTGGTCTCGATGATCCAGTCCGTGGACAGTCTGCATCTGGCGCAGGCAATCGACAAGGCGGCAGCTTCCGCAGGCATTGTCATGCCGGTGCTGCTGGAGGTCAATATCGGCGGAGAAGCGTCCAAATCCGGTGTCTCGCCGGACGGGCTCCCCGCGCTGCTGGATGCAGCGTCCGCACTGCCGCATCTGAAGGTGCGCGGACTGATGACCATTCCGCCCCCGGAGCCCGATCCCGCGGCGCAGGATGCCGTTTTTGCGCGGATGCAGGCAATTTATGAATCCGTGCGGCAGCAGTACGGCGCGGACACGCTCTCGATGGGCATGAGCGGCGATTATGAATCCGCTGTCCGTCACGGTGCGACGGTTGTCCGCATCGGCAGCGCACTCTTCGGGGCGCGTGTATATCACTGAAGTCAGTTACCGGCGGCCATGCCGCTGAATCTGTTTATTTCCACATGAATCCAAAACCGGAAAAGAGGAGAATTCAAATGAAATTTATTGACACCCTCCGCGATTTCTTCGCCCCGTCCGAGGACGACAGCTACGAGAACGAGCCGGTTCGTGAAACCAGAACCGAGTCCCGTTTTGAGCGCGAGCGTAAGGAGACACCGGAGCGCGAGTACACCCGCGAGACCAGAACCGAGACCAGAGAGATTCCCTCTGCCCGCGGCGGCGCGGAGTACGGCTCTCAGCGCGGCAAGGTCGTCAACATTCAGGCAACGGCACAGCTTCAGGTCGTGCTGGTCAAGCCTGAGGTCTTTACCGATGCCAAGCAGATCGCAGACCACCTGATCGCAAAGAAAACCGTCGTCCTGAATCTGGAGACGGCATCTGCGGAAAACAAGCGCAGAATCATTGATTTTCTGGTCGGCGTCGCATACGCGAACGGCGGCAGCCTCAAGCCCGTCGCCAATCTGACCTATATCATCACACCGTATAATGTCGGATTCATCGGCGAGGATCTTGTTTCGGAGCTCGAAACCAACGGGGTCATCATGTAATCCGGAGCATCCGCTGCGCATTCATGATACAGAGAAAGGAGCTTTTCCATGATTTCAGCAAAGGACATTCAGAAAAAGAAGTTTGAAAAGGTGAAGTTCGGATACGCTGTTGAGGAGGTCGAGGCGTTTCTCGCCGAGGTCGCACAGGAAATGCAGCGGCTCGAACAGTCCGCTTCCGAGTCTGATGAGAAGATTAAGCTGCTGGCCGGCAAGGTGCGTGAATATAAGGAAACCGAGGACGATCTGCGCAATGCACTGATCGGCGCACAGAAGCAGGCAAGAGAGGTTGTTGAAGCTGCCAACGCAAAGGCTGCCGAGATCGAGGCGCAGGCGCGGGAACGCGTCGGCTCTGTCGAGCAGCAGGCCATCGCGGAGCAGGAGGATAAGCTCAAGGAGGTCACGGAGAAGCTCGCGCAGGAAAATGCCGTGCTGGAGGCAACCCAGCGGCAGGTTTCCGAGTTTAAGCAGACCGTCTTTGATATGTACCGTGCGCATCTGGCGTCTCTGGCGAAGCTGCCGGAGATCGTAAAGCCCGTCAGGGCGGAGGAAAAGCCCGCAGAGCCGGAGAAACCCGCGGAGACGGCGGAGGCGGAAGCGCCCGCGCAGGATGCCGATGCGGAATCCGGAAAGCCGGAGGCGGAGAAGCCTGCGGCAGAGGAAGCGCCTGCACCGGCGGCAGAAGCGGAAACGCCCGCTGAACAGCCGGCGGAAGCAGAGCAGCCTGCCCAGACCGCGGCAGACTTTGAGCGCGAGGCTGCCGAAAAAGCGAAGGCTGCGGCTGAGGCTGTCCGTTCCGGCGGCAAGTCCGTTCCCGATCCGTTTGCGGAGGGCGACAGAAGAAGCGCCCGCAATTCCGGCAGACGCGATGACAGAAAACGGCGCTCATAAGAATGAATGGATGAAAAGGAACTTCGCTCCGGCGCATTGCCGCGCGGGTTCCTTTTTTTCGGGCTGTCCCCTGCCGGACGGCCGCAAAGAGGAGTAAACATGACAGCAATCATCATTTCTGCGGCGATCATTCTGCTGAGCGGCATCGACCAGTGGATCAAGGTCTGGGCCATTCACAATCTGAAGGAGCAGGCGCCGCGCACATTTCTGAAAATCGGCAGCTTTGACTGGATGCACCTGCGCTATCTGGAAAACGACGGTGCGGCGTTCAGTATGCTGAGCGGGTCGCGGCTGTTCCTGATCGTGTTTCCGATCGTGCTGCTGCTGCTCTGCGGCTATCTGATGCTGCGTCTGGGCAGAAAGCACCGCTGGATCTATCTTCCGCTGACGCTGATTGCGGCGGGCGGACTTGGCAATCTGATCGACCGGATCTTCCGCGGCGGCAAGGTCGTGGATTATCTCGACTTCCAGCTCATGAATTTTGCGGTATTTAATTTTGCGGACTGCTGCGTGACAGTCGGTGTGATTCTGATGATCATCGGGATTCTGTTCCTTGAAAAGGATGTGCCGGAGGCGAAAAAGCTCGACAATGCGGCGCCGTTGCCTTATGCAAGGGAGGCGGCGCCGCTGCCGGAGGCCGGTGAACTGCCGGAGGCCGGCGAACTGCCTGAGGCGCCCGCGGCGGAGCTTCTGCCGGAGGCGGCAGAGAGGGAGCAGGACGATGCCGGCGCATGAGCATCTGCTGACGGTACCGGATGAGGCTGCCGGACAGCGCCTTGACGCGTGGATCAGCGGCTGTGAGGCGGTATCGCTGACCCGTTCGGCGGTGCAGCAGCTCATCGAAAAGGGGGCTGTGCTGCGAAACGGCAGGGCTGCGAAGAAAAACGAAAAGCTCTCCGCCGGCGACTGCATTTCGGTGACGGTTCCGGAGCCGGAGCTGCCGGAGATTCTCCCGCAGGACATCCCGCTGGAAATCGTCTACGAGGATGACGATCTGCTGGTCGTCAACAAGCCGCGCGGCATGGTCGTGCATCCGGCGCCGGGGCATCCGGACGGCACGCTGGTCAACGCATTGCTCTGGCACTGCGCGGGGCGGCTCTCCGGCATCAACGGCATTCTGCGGCCCGGCATCGTCCACCGCATCGACCGTGATACCTCCGGCCTGCTCATGGTTGCGAAAAACGACCGTGCGCATCTGGGCCTTGCGGAGCAGATTGCGGCGCATTCCTTCCGGCGGGAATATGAAGCGGTGCTGTGCGGACGCCTGAAAACGGAGTCCGGCACGGTGAATGCCCCGATCGGCAGGGACCCGAAGGACCGTCAGAAAATGTGCGTCACACCGAAGAATTCCAAAGAGGCGGTCACGCATTACCGGGTTCTGGCGCTGCTGGAGCGGCACAGCTATGTCCGCTGCCGGCTCGAAACCGGCCGCACGCATCAGATTCGTGTCCACATGAAATATCTGGGGCATCCGGTGTTCGGCGATCCGGTCTACGGCAAAGCGGAAAAGCAGATTGCGGGGCAGTGTCTGCACGCGAAAACAATCGGCTTTCTCCACCCCGTCACGGGAAAGCAAATGGACTTTGACAGCGCGCTGCCCGCCGATTTTGAGACGGTGCTCCGCGCAGTCGGATACAGGGGCGGTGCAGAATGAACATCGGGATCATCGGCATCGGCAGCATGGGCAGAATGCTGCTGGAACAGTTTTCCGCATCCGGCATGACGGACGCGGCGCATTTGTTCGCGGCAAACCGGAGTCCGGAGAAGCTGCGGGCGGTTTCCGGCCTCTGCACCGTATGCGGCAGCAACCGGGAGGCTGCGGAACGGGCGGAGATTCTGTTTCTCTGTGTCCGGCCGGCAGACCTGCGGACCGTGCTGGAGGAAATTGCGGGGAGCGTCCCGCAGACGGCGCTGACCGTTTCGCTCAACGGCAGCATTTCCTTTTCGCTGATCGAGCGCTGCCTGCCCGGCAGACGGCTGGCGAAGGCGATTCCGGCTGTGACGGCGGAAATCAACCGCTCGCAGACGCTGATCTGCTGCAATGACCGCGCCTCGGCGGATGACCGTGCGCGGCTGGCGCGGCTGTTCTCCTGCATGGGCAGCGTGATGTTCCTGCCGGAGCGGGAAATGGGCATGGGCGCGGAGCTGGTGAGCTGTATGCCGGGATTTCTCGCCGCGATCTGCGAGGAGATCTGTCGGGCGGCGCGCCCGCACACGGCACTGACCGACCGGCAGATTGCGGATATGGTCACGGAAACGCTCTGTGCGACCGGTGAGCTGATGCGCGCAAAGCAGATGTCATTCCGCGAGGTGATTGACCGCGTGGCGACAAAGGGCGGTATTACCGCGGAGGGTACGGCTGTGATTGCGGAACAGTTTCCGGCGGCTGCGGAGGAGATGTTTCGCAGGACGCTTGAAAAACGACGCATCACGGCGGAACACGCAGAACGGTTGTTCGATGGCGTGGAGGTGCGCTGAAATGGCAGAGGTCATTTTGATCTGCGGGAAAATCTGCTGCGGCAAGAGCACCTATGCGCAGACGCTCATCCGCGAACGGAATGCGGTGCTGCTCTCTGTGGACGAGCTGATGCTGACGGTCTTCGGGCAGGATGCCGGCGCCGCACACGATGCGTATACCGCGAGGATTCAGGCGTATCTGCTTGGAAAAGCCGCGGAGCTCGCTGCGCACGGCGTTTCGGCGGTGCTGGACTGGGGCTTCTGGACGGCGCAGTCCCGCCGGGAGGCGAGGGACTATTTTGCGGCGCGGGGCATTCCGGTTTCGCTTCATGTGCTGACGCTCTCCGACGGAGAATGGAATGCGCGGATTGAACAGCGCAATGCCGCCGTACAAAGCGGGCAGGTGCAGGCATACGCCGTCGATGAAGGTCTGCTGAAAAAATGTCAGGCGCTCTTTGAGGCGCCCGCGCCCGGCGAAGCGGATGTGCCGGTGCCTGCGAATCAGGAAGGATAAAGGAGTCAATTCATGAGCAATTCCCGCCCGTATGAAGGGCTTGCACTGATAACCGATCTGGACGGCACCCTGCTGCTGCCCGACAAGACCCTCTCCCCCGCCGATGCGGCGGCGATTGCGGATTTCCGCGAAAAGGGCGGCATCTTCAGCATCGCAACCGGCAGAGGCATTCAGGCGACGAGAGAATTTCTCGATCTGCTGACGCCGGATTTTCCGGCGGTGATGTATAACGGCGCACTCGTCTATGACGCGCAGGCGGAGCGGCCGGCGTATACGGCGCAGCTTCCGGCGCAGACCGGCGCGCTGCTCACCGAGCTGATGCGGGAATTCCCTGCGGTCGGCGCGGAGCTGCTGGATCTCTCCGGCGTCTATGTCATACAGGACGGCGAATATGAGCGCAGACACCTGTCGATCACGCATCTGCCGGTCGTGCTGCGCCCGCTGGACGACATGAACCCCGCCGCCTGCATGAAGGCGCTGTTTGCGGGCTCGCCGGAGGACATTGACCGGATGCTCCGCTATGTGGAGGACGAGCGGTTTTCCGTTGTCAATTTCACGCGGTCGCACACATGGTTTCTGGAGATTCTGCCGCATCACACCAACAAGGGAACGGCGCTTTCGCGCATCCGGAAGATGCTCCCCGCCGGAACGGTCATCGGCGCGACCGGCGATTTTGACAACGACATCGCCATGCTGGAGGAGGCCGATTTCTCCGGCTGTCCGGCAGATGCGCAGGAGAGCGTGCAGCGTGCCGTGCGCGGCTGTGCCGGATTCATCGGCACAAAAACCTGCGCCGACGGCTTTTTTGCGGAGTGGATCACGGCGTTTCTGCGGTCTGTGCAGCGCGGCTGAAAAACAGAAAAGGAGAGCCGAAGCTCTCCTCTTCCCTGTTCACATCATGTGACCGTTCTGCCGGATGGCAGCGCGCGCTTTGGTGACAATGGTCTTGTCGTTTTCGTAGGTCAGCAGGCTGTTCGCACGGACGATATCGACCCACCGGATTTCGGCGATCTCCTCTTCCTGCGGCACGAAATCGTAGTTCCGTGCAAGCGCGAGAAAATAAACGACGATTTTCTGCGTGTCGCGTCGCGGGGAATAGGTCACGGTCTCCCGGAAGGTCTGATCGAGAATGACATCCAGACCTGTTTCCTCTTTGATTTCACGCCGCGCAGTCTCCAGTTCGGTTTCATCTCCCTCTACATGATCCTTTGGAAACGACCAGTGGCCGCTGTTCACATGTTTAATCAGCAGAATCTCGATGTTGCCGTGAAACCGCCGATACACGATCGCGCCGCAGGATTTTTCATGCAGCATTCCAAAGTTCCTTTCCGTTATGGATTGTGATGGGTACTTGTTGATTCCATTATATCACAGTTTTCCGGATTTGTAAACACCCTTTTTTTATCGGATCTCAAGCGGAGTGTTCCGCAGAAAGGATAAATTTATGAAACAGTTTGAGAAAACAGCCTTCAGTGCAGCGGATATCCTGCTGCCCCGTCCGGAGTATCTTTCGGAGGCATGGGCGGTCTGCGCCTGCGACCAGTATACCGGCGAGCCCGCATACTGGGCGGAAACCGATCGTCTGGTCGGGGACAAGCCTTCCACGCTCCGTCTGATTCTGCCGGAGGTGTATCTGGAAGACGCGGATGTCACGGACCGCATTGCGAAGATTCAGCAGGCGATGCGCGACGATCTGTCCGCGGGCATCTTCCGCGAGCTGCATGACGCGATGGTATATGTCGAGCGCATCCAGAGCGACGGCAAGTGCAGAGCGGGTCTGGTCGGCAAAATTTACCTCGAACAGTACGACTATTCCAAGGGCTCTGACACGCCGGTCCGTGCGACGGAGGCGACGGTGGCAGAGCGCATTCCGCCCCGTATGCGCATCCGGCGCGGTGCCGCAATGGAGCTGCCGCACATCATGATTCTGCTGGACGATGCGGAAAAGACCGTCATCGAGCCGCTGGCGGACGGAAAGGACAGCATGGAGCTGCTCTATGACACGAAGCTGATGCAGGGCGGCGGTTCTATCCGCGGCTGGCTGGTACCGGCAGCAGAGCAGAGCCGCATTCTGAATGCGCTGACGGCACTCGGCGACAGTGCGCGCTTTGAGGCCGGCACGGCACCGCTCGTTTACGCGATGGGCGACGGCAACCACTCTCTGGCGACGGCAAAGGCATTTTATGAGGAGTGGAAGGCGGCAAATCCCGGTGCGGACACGGCGAACGCGCCGCAGCGTTACGCGCTGGTCGAGCTGGTGAACCTGCACAGCCCTGCGCTGGAATTTGAGGCGATTCACCGGATCCTCACGGAGATTGACGCGGAAAAGCTGCTGGCCGATATGACGGCAGAACTCGGACTGACGGAGGGCGCATCGGATGCGGCACAGCAGTTCACGGTGATTCTGAACGGCAGACAGACGGTTTACGCGGTGACGAAGCCGTCGTCGAACCTGACGGTCGGCAGCGTACAGGGATTCCTGGACGGCTGGCTCAAGGCAAACGGCGGAAAGATCGACTACATTCACGGCGCGGAGGTTGTGGCGTCGCTGGCAAAGGCGGAGCGCAGCATGGGCATTCTGCTGCCGGATATGCAGAAATCGGAGCTGTTCCCGACGGTCATCAAGGACGGGGCGCTGCCGAGAAAGACCTTCTCGATGGGACACGCAGCCGACAAGCGGTTCTACATGGAGGCGCGGCTGCTGGGGTAATCTGAAGCCCGTATTCCTACAAAATAAAGGCGCCGCCGGTGGATATCCGGCGGCGCCTCAGCTTGTCGAAAAAGGTATCGCTCCGCGATGATTGATATTGGGCTCCGCCCAAACCCGCCAAAGGGACAGTGTCCCTTTGGAATCTCGCTTTTTATAAAATGGCAGAAGATATGTGCTTTTGATACCACGCCTTAAAAATGGGATTCTGAAGGGCTGGCAGCCCTTAAGCGGGAGTTTGAGGGCAGCGCCCTCAATTTCAATCCGGCGGCGCCTTCCGGTACGCTTACTTTTCCGGCTCCCGGATCGGGGGAAGCAGCGGCAGCGGCTTTCTGCGGAGCAGCTTGTCCCGCAGACCCGCAAACTGCTTTTTTGTCACATAGAGCAGCAGACGCAGCTTTCTGCGCAGCAGCATCACCGTGCGCTTGTCCTTCGGGAAGAGCAGCCGCATGATCAGCATTGCCAGACCGAAGGTCAGCAGCTTTTCCGGCGTGCCCGGCGCCCAGAGGATGCCGAGGTAAATCAGACCCGTATTGCGCAGCCACGGAATGTGCAGCGCCGTGCCGAAGCCTGCCGCACAGTATGCCCAGCCGTTTGTGAAAAACCATGCCACGGCAACCGAAATCAGCAGATGCGGATTTGTCAGCGCCTTGATCCACTGGCGGCGCTTGCGGTGCTTTCTTTTTTGCTCAGGTGTCATGTTTTCAGTGTGTTTTTTCATGATGTTCCCTCCTCTTGTCTGTCCTTGTCCTTCTGCTATCAGTATACCACAGCAGCGGTGAAGAAACAAGTGGCAAAATCATGAATTTTCTCTGAATATTTTGCGCGGCGGGCATGAAAAAAAGCAGAGCGCCGCTCTGCTTTGAAAATAAAATGAGGTCAAATCAAAATGTGTAGAACAAAAGAAAGGAGACAACAAAACGAGTGAAAATAACGAAAACATTATTTATCACCAAGTCCATTATACCCGAAATGCCCTGAACAGTCAACTACTTTTTCGGATTTTTTCCGCTCGCCGCCGGATTTTCGTCAGTTTGCACAAATCGCCCTTTATAGTTTAGTTGATTTCGATGCAGCCGACGGACAGTCCGCGGATACTGTCCGTCCGATTCGTGAAAAATCATCGAAAATCGCCGGAATGCCTTTACAAGATACTGTTTTTGTGGTATAATGTATTCGTGAAATTGTGCGCGGTGCAATGTCCTGCGCAGGTTCCAAATATCATAATCAGGAGGTTCTTTCCATGGCACCTATCGTTCGCAAAAAGAAGTCGATGGACGGAAACAACGCCGCAGCGTATGTGTCCTACGCCTTCACGGAAGTCGCCGGTATTTACCCGATCACGCCTTCCAGCCCGATGGCAGACTATGTTGACCAGTGGTCTGCGCAGGGCGTCAAGAACATCTTCGGCACAACCGTCAAGGTTGAGGAGATGCAGTCTGAGGCGGGTGCAGCCGGTACTGTTCACGGCTCGCTCAACGCCGGCGCACTGACCACGACCTACACCGCTTCGCAGGGTCTGCTGCTGATGATCCCGAATATGTATAAGATTGCCGGTGAGCTGCTGCCGTGCGTGTTCCATGTGTCCGCACGCTGCGTCGCTTCCCACGCACTGAACATCTTCGGCGACCACTCCGATGTCTACGCATGTCGTCAGACGGGCTTCGCCATGCTCGCAGAGACCAACCCGCAGGAGGTCATGGACCTCGCGGCCGTCGCACACCTCGCCTCGATCGAGAGCCGTGTGCCGTTTATCAACTTCTTCGACGGCTTCAGCACCTCCCACGAGATCCAGAAGATCGCTGTGTGGGATTACGACGACCTTGCCGAACTGTGCGATATGGATGCGGTCAAGGAATTCCGCGCGCATGCGCTCAATCCCGAGCATCCCGCCATGCGCGGCAGCCATGAGAACGAC
>JAFPQL010000148.1 GCA_017414145.1 Oscillospiraceae bacterium
ATTGATTGAAATTTTCAATAGCGAGGATGTCCATGACCACCAAGCAGATTGATTATTGCATTGAGCTTGCCCGGACGCTGAATTTCAGCCGGGCAGCAGACAACCTATTTATCAGCCAGCCGACGTTTTCCTATCAGATCAGGCTGCTGGAGGAGGAGATCGGCTTTGCGGTCTTTGCGCGCAGCGGCAAAGGGGCGGCGCTGACGCCGGCCGGAGCGCAGTTTGTTGCCTTCCTGACCGGTATGCGGGAGGACCTGAAGCGCGCCGTCGAGCAGGGGCAGAATTACAGCGCCAAATATCAGGACAGCATTTCGATCTGTATGATGGTGCGCCAGGCCGTGTATTTTCTGCCGGAGGCCATACGGCTCTTTTCCGAAAGCCATCCAAATGTGCAGATTACGCCCATCTTTCGGTATGAAAACAGCATGGAGCTGTTTTTGCGGGGCGAGGCGGACATCGTTTTTGCGCTGCGGGAACAGACGAAACAGGTCGCGGACGTGCAAGCTCACGATTTGTTTGAAAGCCGGGTCTATCTGATCACGGACAGAAAGGATCCCTTGGCGGAAAAGAACCTGATCCGCGATGAGGATCTGTATGGGCGGACGCTGATGGTCGGCGGCGGCTCTCCCCCGGCGCTGAAAGCCGTGCAGCACCGGCTGATCGGCTCGGGAAAAATCGACTATTTCAACAGTGCCGACCACGACACCACGCTGACGAACGTTGCTGCCGGACGGGGCGTATGCCTTGCGCCCGGTTTTCTGAACGATCACAGCGGTCAGTTCGCGTGGATCCCGTTCGACTGCAAAGAAACCTTCTCCTGTGTCCTCTGTACACATAAGGAGGACAAGCGGCCGTCGCTCTCTGCGTTTCTCGCCGTGCTGAAAGGTCTGTATGCTTCCGCAATTGCATTCCCGATGTGATGGATCATGCCGATCTGCATCATTCGGGCTGCCCCGCATATCCCGGCCGGCGCGAAGCGGTACGAACGAATATGCCCCAATCCGGGCTTTCATACTGCATATAGCCGCAAAGACTGTTCAGCTCCGCCGTCAACGCTTCGTTGCAATAGAGCAGCGCAAACGGCATGGCCTCCGGCGTCGGCAGATACCAGCTCATCGTGCCGGACAGCAGATGCGCCTCCAGCAATTCACCGTAGCGGAACAGCTGTACGCTCGTGTTTTCCGACAGCACAAGGCAGTTGTCGCCGCCGAGGCCGCGGCACGACGGCCTCCGCCGGTCGGACGTGACTTTTCGGCGTTGTTTTTCTCCGTTATTGACAGGCAAACAGCGTTCCATTATAATATATAATCAGATAAGAGATCCGTTGCGAGGGTCTTTTTGACCCCTCACGGATTGCCGAAAAATCCTGCGACAGCGGTCGAAATCCCGCCCGGAAAGGACAGAAAAATGAACGCTTTGGAAGTTATCCGCGCGCGGCGCAGCGTGCGCACCTTTGACGAAACGCCCCTGAAGCCGGAGGATGCGGCGGCGGTTTTGGCCTTTGCCGAAAAGCTCGAAACCC
>JAFPQL010000019.1 GCA_017414145.1 Oscillospiraceae bacterium
AACCTCGATGCGCGCTATGACAACATCAACGCACTGCGCGTGGATACGCTGGAGAGCCTGTTCCCTGAGCTGACTGACGCTTCCGGCAACAACAAGACCTCCAACGCGATTTATCTGGACATCAAGGACAACCACATGACAATCCGTCCGAACATTTTCTTTGACGGCGACTTTGAAGCACTTGCAAGAAATGAGCTGAACTGGACCACCACGGAGGCTGCTTCTGTGGCAATCCGCAACCGTCTGGGCGAGGATGCAACCCTTGCAGACCTGTTCCTCGACGGCCTCCAGCAGCGCTGGGGCGGCACCTACACCGGTTCCGAGTGGGACTTCTATCCGGGCATGACCATTACAGTTGATGTTGCACCGAATGTTGTCAACGATCTGGTCGGTCCGTACCGTGCAATTACGGTGGAAATGATTGCCGGATTCGGCAGTGCAACCACCAGCAGCCCGAGCAGCACTTCTGCGACGGGTACCATCCACCTGACACGCGGCTTTTCTGCCGGTAATCCGAAGACTCCGGCGTATTACGAGGGCTCCGGCGCACACGAATTCGGCCACACGCTGATGCTGTATGATGCTTATGCAACCGGTACGACCAATAATTACTCTGTCACCAGCGGAAATGAGATTCACTTCACCGGCACGATGGGTATGCCCGGCGGCGGTGAGATCATGAAGAGCACCTGCAACGCGATCGAGAACGATATCGAGATGCTGCTGATCGGCTATGTGCTGAACAAGCGTCCGAGATTTGTCCCGATTGACAGCACCGGCATCTCTCCGGCAATCAGAGAGGCACAGGAGTATGAGAAGAAGGGCGCCAGCGGCCGCTATGTCTGGGATACCGCGACTCTGTCGATGGTGAAAATCTGATCCCGAACCGGCGATTCGCTGCTTCATGGAGGAAACAGAAGTGAAGAAGAACAGACTGACCGCAGGATTGCTGAGCGGGCTGCTTCTTTCGGCGGGCGGCACCCCCTGTGCCGCCGCCGGATCGCCGGCCTATCAGCTGACCTATGAACTCGGCACAGACGGCAGCGCGGAGATTACCGGCTGCACCGGTACCCCCGTGACGCTGGTCATTCCGTCGGAGATCGACGGACATCCCGTGAAGAAAATCAGAAGCCGCGCCTTCGGCGTTTCCGGCGAGGATCTGGTCAAGGATTCCGGCTGCTTCTGTGCGGCGGAAGCTGTCATTGTGGCAGAGGGCGTGACGGAAATCGGCATTGATGCGTTTGCAAACTGCAAAAAGCTGACGCGGGTGCTGCTTCCGGATTCGCTTGCCGTCCTCAAGGACGGGGCGTTTCTCGGCTGCGATCTGCTGACGGAAATCACGCTCGGCGGGAACATCACCCGCATCGGAAATTACGCTGTCGGCTATGCCTGTGACTATGAAATGCACATCGAAAACGGCGAAGTCATCGACTGTGTTGCAAGTCCGCGGCTGATCGAGGGCTTTAAGCTCTACGGGCCGAAGGGCTCCTACACCGATCAGTACGCCGAGATGTTTGAAATCCCCTTCGCGGTCGCAGGAGACGCAGACGGAGACGGTGAGCTCCGGATTGCGGACGCTGTGACGCTTCAGAAATGGCTTCTCCGGACGCAGAAAACAGAACCCGCCGACTGGCGGGCAGTCGATCTGGACCGCAGCCGCCGGCTCGATGCCGCCGATTTTGCGCTTTTAAAGCGGGCGCTGATCGGGGAAAAGGTCACAGCTTCGGACGAGGTGCTGACGCTCTCCGCAGAGCGCACAGCCGTCAGCCGGAGTGAGGCTGAGCCGATTGTGGCGTTCCATGCCGTGACGGACTACACGCCTGCGGACGGCTCCGCAGAAACGGTCACCGTTGCGATCTACGACGAGGATACCGGCAAAAAGGTCGCGGATATGCACAATGACATTCCGCATTTCTGGTCGGCGTCTGTGCGTGTCCCGAATGACAGTGCTGCCGATCTGCACTACCGCGCCGTCATGCGTGCGGTGGGCGCGGACGGTTCCGCAGTCCGCGAGACGCGCTCCGACCTTCTGACCGTGACGGTATCCTGATGCAGACAGCATTTCCCGAAAGCAAAAATTCCCCCTTTCCGGGCGCACCGGCGATTGGCCGGCGGAAGCCCTGAAAGGGGGATTTTTGTTGCAGCTGTCAGGCTGCGGGGAAACGGAAATCAGCTTCTTGCCGTGAGGAATCGCATCAGCGTGTCCGCGTCTGCGGCGTCGCGGATGCCGTCGCGGTTGAAGTCGGCTGCCTTTTTCTGTTTGTCCGAGGTGAATGTGCCGAGCAGACCGCGCTTCATCAGGGCGAGATCTCTGGCGTCCAGATGCCGGTCAAGGTTCAGATCGCCGTACAGGATGTCATCGGGCGGGAGCGCCAGCGCGATGCGGTCAACCGAGGGTGCATTGCCCTGATCGTTATACAGCCGGACTGTATTGCTGCCGGCCTTGAGCTGCACCTTGATGCTGACGGCGCGGATGCCCTTCCAGTCGCCCTTGTTCGCGTAGCAGTTGTCGATCTTCGCGGCGAAGGCGCCGTTGACATCGGCCTTGAGCGAGCGCGGCTCGCCGGAGACATAGTAGATGCGCAGCGTGTATTCGCCGGCTTCGGGGGCTTCGACGCCCTCAAAGGTGACGCTGCCGCCGCCGCTGCCGCCGACATAGCCGACATAGCCGGCATTGGAGCAGTATTTGGCGTCGGAGCCGGAGGTGATGCGCGCACCGCCGCCGAGCTTTGCCGTTTCCGCCTCATAGCTTTTGTAATTGGAATAGGGCGTGTCGGTCTGCATGGCGCCCTGCGTCAGCTTCATGACAAAGCCGCCGTTGTTCATCAGCTTCTGCTTGATGACGCTGTCTCTGGTCAGACCGGTCTGAACCGTCAGCTCGACCGCGCTGCCGTCGGCATTGTCGTGATAGATGTACGCATTGTAGACGCCGTCATCGGAGATCAGCTTTGAGAGATCGACCGACGCTTCCCGCGCCCGGATCGTCGATGCGCCGATGTACCAGTCGTTCCCGCTGCGGCGCGCCGTCGTGTTGTACTGCATCGGCATTCCTTCCAGCACATACATACCGTCCCATTTGACCGGAACCGCGTTGAGGAAGGGGAGGGCGGGCGAGCCCTCGTAGGTGTAGACCGAATGCGCGAAGTGCTGAAGTCCCGATTCGATCGTCACGGTATCCGCGAGGGCAAAGCCGGCCGTCGCCTTGATGCCGTAGACCGGGATGCCGGTCGGGGTGAAGTCCGCCGAGCCGACCACGCAGCGCGTGAAGGTGTAGGAGACGCGGTTTTCCAGCGAAGGGGAATCGAACCACTTGTAATACTCCGTGCCGTTGATTGCCTCAAAGGAGATGACATTCGGGAAGGTGCGGCTCTCTCCGCGCGGAATCGTGCAGCCGTGGAACAGCACCATCATCTTGTTTTCCGCGGCAATTTTCATGCAGAGATACATCTGCTTCATGGTCTCCTGCGTGTCGCTCTCGTAATAATCGACCTTGACGCCCTTGACGCCCAGTCCGCTGACGCGCTCGAATTCGCGCTTGATGGTCGCCTCGTCGAGCAGCGAATAGTAGGGATAGGCGGGATGCCCCGCGCTGTCCTTGTAGCCGGAGTGGCCGGTGTTGTTGACGCCGTACCAGAGCCAGATGCCGATGCCCTTTTCCGCGCCGTAATCGCACAGCTCCTTGATTTTCGCGGCGCTGTCGTCCCAGAGCGCCCAGCCGAAATCGACGCAGACATAGTCCCAGCCGTTTTCGGCGGCAAAGTCGATGTACTCCTTCTGCATATGGTACTCGACCGGTGAATCGCCGCCGCTGCTCCACCACGACCACGCGAGCTTGCCGGGCTTGACCCAGCTGATGTCGTCCAGCACGGAGGGCGGATTCAAGTTGAGAATCAGGTCACTCGAAGCCATTTCGTTGAGGTCCGCGCCGATGACGACGGCTCTCCACGGCGTCCGGAACGCACCGTCCATGCGGATGCCGCTGACCTTGACGCCGCCCTTAAAGCGCAGGGAGTGATAATTGCCGACGAACTGCAAAGCGCCCGCGCAGTAGGGATGTTCCTCGTTGAAGACGCCCGCTTCGGAGACGGTCACCCAGTATTTGCCGTCGATGACGCCGGTGTAGGGGCAGGAATAGGTGGCGTTTGTCTCGTTGCCGCGCTCCGTCGGCAGCTCGACCATGTTCCATTCATAGGTGGCGTTCGGCCAGTTGCCCCAGAATTTGCTGTTTTCGGGGAACATGACCTGTGTGGCTTCCTCCTTGACCGAAGCGCCGTGATTGAGCGCGTAGCGCACGCCGAGGCCGTCGTCATAGGCGCGGAGCGTGACGGTCAGGACGCTGTCGCCCTTTTTGAGCGGGAAGGAAGTCTCCGCATAGCAGTCACGGATTGTTGTATGCTTGCCGTAGGGCATTTCATAGGTTTCGTCGTGACTGATTTTCGTCGCTTCGGGCGCGTCAGCGGAAAAGCCCGCCGAAAGGTCCTCGGTTGTCGTCACCAGACCGAGGCGGGACGGCTCAATGACGCGCTTGCTGCCCTTGTCCGCAGTATAATAGTATCTGCCGGCGGCATCCGTCCAGAACCGGACGGTGAGCTTTCCGCCCGGCGAGACCGTTTCCAGCGCGGGAATGCTCGTGACCTCGGTGCGGTCCGGCGCGTAGGCAGTCTCGGCGGTCTGCGGCTCATCGGATTCGGTGACCGAACCCTCCTCAAAGGCATAGCAGAGGCGGGCGTCGTCCGGCAGGGCCGCTGCCTGTGCCGCACTCAGCGCATAGTCATAAAAGCGGATGTTATCGACCGCGCCGTGCAGGTCCGGATCGTTGTAGAGCGAGTGGCCGATGCTGTTGTAGACATAATTTTTCAGCAGATTCTCGGAAAACAGACTGCCGCAGGCCGCGGAGAGCTGTGCGGCGCCCTCGCTGTCGTCTTTGGCTAATGCCTTGCCGTCGAGATAGTAGGCGGCGCCGGACGGCGCGTAGGAAACCGTCAGCGTATGCCAGTCGGTATCGGGCTTTGCCGAGAGCGTAAAGATCGAACGGTGTGCGCCGTCATCGGCGGTTTCCGAACCAGTGCCGGCAAAGACGCTCGTGCGGAATGCCGACCGGTCGTTCAGGTCGATCGAGAGATCCGGCGAGGAATAGCCGGCAGTCGAGCCGGTGCCGAGCGGCACCGCCGCAAACTGAAAAATGCGCGAATAGCGCGCCGCGTCAGACGCGAGCTGAAAGTCCAGCGAGAGTGTAAAGCCGTCGCCGCCGCCCGCGGAAAACACCTCCGGAAGCTGGAGCCACCCCGCGCCGAATCCGCCGCCGCCGAGCGCGAGCACATTCGACCTGCGCGTGCTGTCGTAGATGACCTCTGCGGCACTGCCGCGGATGACCGCCGCGGTCTGCTCTTTGCCGACGCTGCTGACGGACGCGTTGCGGAAATTGAACGCCGCCGCGGCCGGAGCAGGGGAGACGCCTGTCATGTGCAGCCCGGCCCCCGAAGCGATGCAAAACGCGGAGAGCAGGCTCATCAGCTTTCTGATGCGAAACTGTTTTCGCATACGGATCACATCCTTTCCAATCCCCAAAATCATTCCCATCTCTGTTTCTTTGAATTTTCCCCCGTATACGGCAAAAATCCGCTCGGCGTTCTGCCGGCAGACGGTGCAGCGCATATGGCGGACGGTGCGACAGCCGATGCCGCGGGCGTGCGCGGCGGAGCCCGGATGGGAAGGCTCCGGCGATCGGGTGTCCGGCAGCAGAACCGCGGAAAGCCGAAGGGGCAGCTCTGAACGGCGTGTGCCGGACGGGACACAGCGGTTCGGGTGAAGGCCGGCGGACGGTTTTGGGGAGACTTTGCGCTGAAAGAGAAAGCGCCTGCCTCCGGCGAACCGGAAACAGGCGCAGACAGGCTGAGCCGCCCGCATTTTTTTCTTTCCCCCGGTTTTTCCCGATCTCTGAATTCTCCTGTGACCTGTACGGTCAACTGTGTGTCTTTGTCTGAACCTATTATAACCGGATGCGCCGCAAATTTCACTGTAGAGAACGCAGAAATCATAGATAATATGCAGAGAATCCGCAATATCTATGAGAAATGGCAGGATTATTGCGAAATCAGCGGGCATACAACCCGATGCGGTTACAATACAACTGCGCAAAAAACAGCAGACAAGCGGAGACGGTTGTACCGTGTCAGCGCGGAGAAACAGGGGATTCGGGGAAGTAATACCGCAGCACTCTGCGCAGCCGGCAGCGGGCGCGCTTGAGGGTCCGCGATACGGTCGGGACGGTGACGCCGTACAGCGCGGCAATGGCGCGCATGGTCATGCAGTCGCGGTAATAGTGCAGCAGATACCGCCGCTGACAGTCGGTCAGCTCCTGCCGCCAGCAGTGCCGCAGCGCTCTGACGGCAGCCGCACCCTGCGCATCCTCGCAGAGGGATTCCTCAGTCTGTGCGGAGAGCCGCCGGATCAGAGCGGGGTCGAAGTCCAGCGCGGCTTCAGCGGTACGGCGTTTCTGCCGGCTTATGACTGCACCTCCTGTGCGGCATAGAAGCGGATGCTGCGGATTGCGTCCTGCAAATCCGTCAGTTCATCGCGCAGCAGCAGGATGCGGCGGATCAGCTCCTGCTGTTTCCGCTGATTGCCCCTGCCGCCGGTCCGGATGCGGATCTGCCGGAGCTGCTGCTGCAGCTCGGCCTTGCGCCGGAGTACGGCGTCGGCTGCCCGGTCGTAGTCGTGCAGCATTTCCGTATACACGGTGCGCTGTCTGTGGATGGTTCCTGTCAAGGTGATCTGCCTCCCTCCCTAGGACTGTGGCTCCGGTTTCATCCGGAGTCTGGCGATAAACAGAAAACAAATGTTCTTTTCTGACGGAAAAACAAACCGGCAGGCAGCAGACATACTTGGGCAGACGGGGCGGGGGACTGCCGCAAAGGGTGCGCTGCTTGTCGGGGAATCGTCAGAAAAAGAACAAGTGTTCGTATCTATATTCTATCAGAAAAACATTTGTTTGTCAAGGCCTTTTTCAAAATTTCGGCGGGCTTTTTTGCCGGAAATTGTCAGACCCTCTGCATATTGCTGCGAAAAAGTCAGAATCTGCTTGATTTTCTGTCAAGCTGCCGAAATTTGCCGTTCAAAGAAAAAAATATCTCCTGCATCTTGCAAAATCGGTTTTTTTGCGGTATAATATAAAGTGCAGTCAGAATGCGCGCTGTCTGCACCCAAACAAAGCGGACACGCGGACGCGGAGATCCGCTCTTTGAGTCAAAGTGTGAAGAACAACGGAATATGCGGGAACGGGCGTACTATGCCCTGCTGCAAAAACGGGAGTACAACATGGTTTTTTCAAGCCTGATTTTTCTGTACCTGTTTTTGCCCGTATGCCTTCTGTGCTACGGGCTTTCGCCGTCTATAACGGTCAAAAACTGCGTACTGACAGTTTTTTCTCTGATTTTCTACGCGTGGGGCGAGCCGGTCTATATCCTGCTGCTGCTCGCCAGCGTTCTGGTAAATTATCTGTTCGGCCTCGGCATCGGAGCGGCGCGGCAGAAGCCGAAAACCGCGAAGTTTCTGCTCATTCTCAGCCTGATGTTCAATATCGGGCTGCTGCTGCTCTTTAAGTACAGCGGATTTCTTGCGGAAAACCTCAACCGCATCCCCGGCGTCAGCCTGCCGGTACCGCATCTGACCTTGCCGATCGGCATCAGCTTCTACACCTTCCAGATTCTGTCCTACATCATTGATCTGTACTGGGACAAGGTCGATGTGCAGCGCAATCCGATGCACTTCCTGCTCTATATCTCAATGTTCCCGCAGCTCATTGCCGGACCGATCGTCCGGTACAGCACGATCGAGCAGGAGATCCGGACGCGGAAGGTCACGCTGACCGATTTCAGCGACGGTCTGACGCGCCTGATTGTCGGTCTGGCGAAAAAGGTCATCCTCGCCAATCATCTTTCGGTCATCGTCGATGCGTTCTTCGGCGGCAGCACGATTTCCGTCACGGGTGCGTGGTACGCAACCGCCGTCTACGCGATGCAGATTTATTTTGACTTCTCCGGCTATTCCGATATGGCAATCGGCATGGGCAGGATGTTCGGCTTCCACTTCGACGAGAACTTCCGCCACCCGTTCCTCTGCCGCGATATTTCGGAATTCTGGCAGCGCTGGCACATTTCGCTCGGCACCTTCTTCCGCGATT
>JAFPQL010000149.1 GCA_017414145.1 Oscillospiraceae bacterium
GTCGCCCATCTTCCGGAGCATATCCGGCTTGACATCGGTGAACATCGCCGAGACGAGCTTGATTCCGCCGACAGATGCCGCATCCTTGAACAGGTCGGCAAGCTGCGAATTGGCGAGCTTCTGGTTCAGGCGGTCGATCTCACGCGCCTGTTCTCTGGATTCCGCCGCGAGTGCCGCGCACTTTTCGGGCAGCTCCGCCGGATTTGCGAGCTTCAGCGCTCTGGCGGCGTCCGCGAGAGTCTTTTCGGTCTGTGCAAACAGGTCGAGGACATTGGCGCCGGTCACCAGCTCAATTCTGCGGACGCCTGCCGCGACCGAGCTTTCGGAGACAATGCGGCAGAGCCCGATCTGCGCGGTGTTGGAAACATGGGTACCGCCGCAGAATTCAATCGAATCGCCTGCCGTGACGACGCGGACGACATCGCCGTACTTCTCGCCGAACAGTGCCATAGCGCCGAGCTTCTTCGCTTCTTCAATCGGCATTTCCTTTGTCGTGACGGGCAGTGCCGCCAGAATCTCACCGTTGATGAGGTGCTCGATGCGGCTGAGCTCGTCCTTCTCCGTCGCGGAGAAATGGGAGTAGTCAAAGCGGCAGCGCTCTGCCGTGACAAGCTGTCCGGACTGGTGAACATGGTCGCCCAGCACCTTGCGCAGCGCCGCCTGCAGCAGATGTGCGGCGGTGTGGTTGCGCATGATCGCGTGACGGCGCTCTGCGTCGATCTTTGCAGTGACGGTGTCGCCGACGCGCAAAGTTCCCTGCTCCAGCGAGCCGATGTGCAGCCAGTGTCCGTCGCCGTCCTTCTGCGTATCATCGACGGAGAAGGAGCCGTCGCCCTCGATCTCGCCGGTGTCGCCGATCTGTCCGCCGCTCTCGGCGTAGAACGGGGTTCTGTCGAGAATCAGCACGCCGTCACGGCCCGCTTCCAGTGTCTCAACTGCCTGTCCGTCCGCGATGATTGCGAGAATCTTCGCCTCGCCGCATTCCTCCGCATAGCCGGTGAACACGGTCTTTTCGATGCCCTTCGGCACAGCCGCATCACCGCCCCACGAGGTCTTGACCTTTGAGGCGCGGTCGGCGCGGGCGCGCTTTTTCTGCTCGTCCATCAGGGCGCGGAAGCCCTCCTCGTCCACGGTCATGCCCTGTTCCGCCGCCATTTCCGCGGTCAGGTCAATCGGGAAGCCGTAGGTATCGCTCAGGGTAAAGACATCCTTGCCGGGAATCTCGGTCAGACCGGCAGCACGCAGCGCGGAAATCGTGCCGGTGAGCATCTCGGTGCCGCGGTCAATCGTGCGGGCAAAGCTCTCCTCCTCAAAGCGGATGATGCGGAGAATGAGATCCTGCTTGTCGATCAGCTCCGGATAGGCGCTGCCGCTCTCCTTGATGACGGTTTCTGCGACCTCGTGCAGGAACGGACGGTTGATGCCGAGCAGTCTGCCGTGACGCGCAGCGCGGCGCAGCAGGCGCTTCAGCACATAGCCTCTGCCGTCGTTTGCCGGGGTGATGCCGTCGCCGACCATGAACACCGTCGAACGGATGTGGTCGGTGATGACGCGGAGCGAAACATCGGTTTTCTCGTTGTCGTGGTACTGCACGCCCGCAATGCGGCAGATGTGCTTCATGATATTCTGAACGGTATCGACCTCGAACAGATTGTCCACACCCTGCATTGCAACAGCCAGGCGCTCAAGCCCCATGCCGGTGTCGATGTTCTTGTTCTTCATTTCCTCGTAGTGACCCTTGCCGTCGCTGTTGAACTGCGAGAAGACCAGATTCCAGATCTCGATGACGCGGTCGCAGTCAGAGGCCTGCTCAAAGCTCTCGAAGGGCCCGTACTGTTCGCCGCGGTCAAAGTGAATCTCGGAGCAGGGGCCGCACGGACCGGAGCCGTGCTCCCAGAAGTTGTCCTCCTTGCCCAGGCGGATAATCCGCTCCTTCGGGATGCCGATTTTGTTCATCCAGATGGCTTCCGCCTCATCGTCGCTCTCAAAGACGGTGATCCACAGTCTGTCTGCCGGGATTTTCAGCTCCCCGGTCAGGAACTCCCATGCCCATTCGATCGCTTCGGTCTTGAAATAATCGCCGAAGGAGAAATTGCCCAGCATCTCAAAGAAGGTGCCGTGACGGGCGGTCTTGCCGACGCGCTCGATATCGGGCGTGCGGATGCACTTCTGGCAGGTGGTGACGCGGACATTGGGCGGAACCGCCTGTCCGAGGAAGAATTTTTTGAGCGGCGCCATGCCGGAATTGATGAGCAGCAGAGAATTGTCGCCCTTCGGGATCAGGGACGCGCTGTCCATACGGGTATGCCCCTTGCGCTCGAAGAAAGAGAGATACTGCTCACGAAGCTGGTTTAATCCTGTCCATTCCATAATAACGGATTTCCTTTCCTTTGCGGCTGTGTCGCCGCAGCATCAGCGGCTGTGCGTCTGCGCATAGCCATACAGTATATAGTATACAGCAAAAATCCTGTTTTGTCAATCAGCGGAGCCAAGAAAAATGCTGCGGGCGGGCGCGGAGCCCGCGCTGGCAATTCCGAAAGCCCTCCGCGGGCAAAAACATGGCACTGCCGCAATTCGCCTCTGAGTGCGAATGCAAAGTATGCAGTTCGGAACGAGGAGCGAGGCGCTGTTCCGCGGAAATCCGGCGCGGACAGGCAGTACGGCTGAACCGGAAGAATGCCGCATTCCGTACACAATGCAATGTTGCAATCTTGCAATGTTGCAGTCTTCGCACGCTCCTGACACTATGCAATGTTGCAATGTTGCAATCTTCAGCACACGAAAGCGTGAAAGCGCAGTCAATCACGCCGATGCGGTTTGGAATCGCAGCCCGCACTGCAAGCGCTGATTCCCCGCAAAGCCCCGACCGGAACCGCCTCAGCTTCAGCGCATGATTTTTCAAGCAGCAGCGAAGAAAACAGCATTTCAGGACAAACCGTTTCACCGCGCAGATTCAGAAAAAACAGTGCCGAACTCCATGCCTGTGTCCGACACGATAATTACTTATAAATTTTAATCTCTCGTGAAGAAGGACAGCAGCCGTCTGCCGCGGCGCCTGTGCATGCGCCCGTTCATTGCAAGATTGCAACATTGCAACATTGCAACTGTGTGTAAGTGTGCAACGGGCGTCCGGCGTGAGGAGCTGTTCCGGCGCCCAAAATGCAGAACGCCCCGCCGCGTTTTTGCGGCAGGGCATCCCCTGAATGCTGACTGCAATTCAGATTTCATCATCATTCATCCACTGTGAGAAGTCCGCTGTCTCATCGAAGCTTCTCCCGTCACTTTAATGTCTCAGCCAAAAACTCCTCCATTGAAAGATCATAGCCTGCATTTCTCAATCCTGCATAGCGCAAAGCCAGTGTGGCATCATAGGCGTCCACAGGATACCATTTCTTTTCAAATTCACACCACCATGTTTTCCCATCCACATTGGCGAATTGGAGCTGCACCTCCGTCAATGCGTCCGGCAGATCAAGCATTGCAAATAAAAACTGATCCAAAATCAAAGTTGCATCATACGCCGTCACTTCACCGTCCAAATCGACATCACCCAGAGAATACAGGGACAGGTCTTCGCCAAGTGCGTATTCCGGAAGATGAAGATACGCATTTTCATCCCCCGCAAAGGCAGAAACCGGAGCCGCGCAGACCGCGAGCACACCGGCGGACAGCACCGAAAGCAGTTTTGTCAGTTTTTTCATAAGAACCCCTCCGTTCCGTTCAATCAGCATCCGTTTGTTGAACAGCATCCCGACTGTGCTGTTTCTGATTTGATTATATCACACTGAATTAAAAAAGTCAACGCACATTTTCATAGAAAATATAGAAACCATTTTGTGGAAAACATCGAAAACGGAACCGTTTTTCCGCCTGCCGCCGCAGGATGCACCGAAACCGCAATTCTGTCACGGCGCCGCCTGATTCCGGACTCCTGACTTTTCAAAAGAGCAAAAAACGCGCAGTTTTCCTCTTGCATTTTCTGCCGATATATAGTATAATAAACATAGCTGTGCGCCGGCAAAGGCGGCGGCGGAAAGGAAGATGAACTTATGGACGAAATGCTTGTCAGGCAGCTGCAAATCCATGCGTGCCATATCCGTATGGGAATCATCGACGGCGTGTACCACGCAAAGTCGGGTCACCCGGGCGGCTCCCTCTCGATCGCAGATCTGCTGACCTACCTCTACTTCACCAGAATGCATGTGTATCCGGATAATCCGGACTTTGCCGAGCGCGACCGCTTCGTGCTGTCAAAGGGTCACACCGCCCCCGCGCTCTACGCAGCGCTTGCCGAGAAAGGCTTCTTCCCGATGGACGAGATGAAAACGCTCCGTCACATCGGCGCAAGACTGCAGGGACATCCCTGCATCACAATCCCCGGCGTGGACATGAGCTCCGGCTCGCTGGGTCAGGGCATCTCCGCCGCGTGCGGCATGGCGCTGGCCGGCAAGCACAGAGGCGATAACTACCGCGTCTACACCGTGCTGGGCGACGGCGAAATCGAAGAGGGTCAGGTCTGGGAGGCTGCGATGTTCGCGGCACACTACGGCCTCGACAACCTCACCGCAATCGTGGACAACAACGGCCTTCAGATCGACGGCAAAATCACCGAGGTCTGTTCGCCGGAGCCGATTCCCGCAAAGTTTGAGGCATTCGGCTGGCGCGTCTTTGAGGCGGATGCCCACGACTTCAACGACCTCGACCGCGTCTTCCGCGAGGCGGAGCGCGTCACCGGTCAGCCCGTCGCAATCATTCAGCACTCCGTCAAGGGCAAGGGCGTGTCCTTCATGGAAAATCAGGTCGGCTGGCACGGCACCGCGCCGAACGCCGAGCAGTACGAAAAGGCAATGGATGAGCTGAAGCAGGCTCTGAGCAGACTGGAGGCGCAGGCATGAGCGATGTAATCAAGAAGGCGACCCGTGAAAGCTACGGCGAAGCGCTGACTGCACTTGCCGAAAAATATCCGAATCTCGTGGTGCTGGACGCAGACCTCGCCGCTGCAACCAAGACCGGCATCTTCAAGAAGGCGTATCCCGACCGTCACTATGACTGCGGCATCGCCGAGGCAAACATGATGGGCGTCGCGGCGGGTCTTGCGGCGGCCGGCATGATTCCGTTCGCATCGTCCTTTGCGATGTTCGCGGCGGGCAGAGCCTTTGAAATCGTCCGCAATTCGATCGGTTATCCGCATCTGAATGTCAAGATCGGCGCGACCCATGCCGGCATCTCCGTCGGTGAGGACGGCGCGACGCATCAGTGCTGCGAGGACATCGCCCTCATGCGCACGATTCCGGGCATGACCGTCATCAATCCCGCCGACGACACCGAAGCCAGAGCTGCCGTCGAAGCCGCGATTCTGCACGACGGTCCGGTCTACTGCCGCTTCGGCAGACTCGCCGTTCCGGTCATCAACGATCCGGCAACCTACAAATTCGAGCTCGGCAAGGGTGTGACGCTCCGCGAGGGCACGGACGCTGCGGTCATCGCAACCGGCCTGATGGTCAATGAGGCGCTGAACGCCGCCGAAACGCTCGCTGCCGAGGGCATCTCCGTCCGCGTCATCAACATCCACACGATCAAGCCGCTCGACGAGGAGCTGGTTCTGAAGGCAGCAAAGGACTGCGGCACGATCGTCACGGCAGAGGAGCACAGCATCATTGGCGGCCTCGGCTCCGCCGTTGCGGAATGTGTCTGTGCCGGCTGTCCGGTTCCGGTCAGACGCGTCGGTGTCAACGACACCTTCGGCCACTCCGGCCCTGCCGTCGAGCTGCTGAAGGAGTTCGGCCTGTCCGCTGAGCATATCGCAGAAGTCGTCCGCGAGGCAGTCAAGGCAAAATAACAGATGCCGGGTTCATTCTTTGTCATTCAAAATGCGATTCAGGATTCGCTGTGCTGGGGCGGGATCTTTTTCCTGCTCCTGTACGGCATTTCCTGTGCCCGCAGGAAAAAGATGCAGCCGATCCTGACGCTCCGCCATGCGGGGCTGTTTATGCTCTGCTGCTACTGCGGCGCGCTGATGAGCCTCACCGGAATGTTTGAGTTTCTGCCGGGCGGAACACATCACCTCTGCAATCCCTTCACGGGCTTTGACATGAGTCCGCCGTTCCGCGGCAATGTCTACCGCCCGATCCGGCAGAATTTCTGGCTCTTTGTGCCGCTGGGCTTCCTCATTCCCGCCAATTTTCCAAAAGCGTTCGGGAAATTCCTGCGGACGGTGCTGCTCGGCTTTGCCGTCTCGCTGACAATCGAGCTGCTGCAGGGCTTCATTCACCGGCAGCAGGAGCTCGACGATCTGATGATCAATACAGCGGGAACGGCTGCGGGCTTCGGGTTCTGGTTTTCGCTGCTGCGGCGCGAAACCAGGCTCTGGCAGCGGGTGCTGCTGCTTGTACTGACCCTGTTTCTGACCGCGGCGGGACTGCACTATGTCCGGTCCCTCTGTGCAATGTAAAGGAGGCATTTTCCGCATGACCTTTGAAGCGCTGCGTCAGCAGTATCCGGAATTTGAATTCCGGGATATCGACCTTCATATCAGGGAAACCGAAACCGGTCCCGTGCTGGTCATTGAGTATTTCTTCACGCTCGGAGAGGAGCAATTCTCCCCGCTCTGGGAGATCCCCTGCAAAACCCCGTACGCGCAGCACAAGGGTCTGCACTTCCGTTATCCGGACGGGATACACTGTGACCCCGGATTCTGGCGGCTGGTCTTTTCACTCGGCATGGCAGAGCTGATTTCCTACTGGAAGCTCGCCTGCCCGCCCGAAGTCCGGCTCTGGGATGTTTTTTACGGCAAAGAGCAGGAGGACTGGTGGAAGCGGCTCTATTTCGGCGGCCTCGGTGAATTTTTCTTTCGCAACGGCATCAGAACCGATTTTGACAGCTTCATGCAGTTTTCTTACAGCCCCGATCCGCCCTGCTGGAATTCCCCGGAGAAACCCGCACGGCGGACGGACCTCTCCGGCAAGCTGATTCCCGTCGGCGGCGGCAAAGATTCGATCGTCACGCTGAATCTGCTGAAGGGTCAGCTCGGCGACGCCTATGCCTTCATGATCAACCACCGCGATTCTGCGGAAAAAAGCGCACTGCTGGCAGGAATCCCGCAGGAGCGCATCATAGAATGCAGGCGCACGCTTGACCCGAATCTCCTGCGCCTGAACAAGGAGGGCTTTCTGAACGGTCACACGCCGTTTTCGGCGGTCGTGGCGTTTTCGGCTGCGCTGACTGCCTATGTCAACGGACTGAAAACGGTCATCCTCTCGAACGAGTCGTCCGCGAGCGAATCGACTGTCTCAGAACAGGAGGTCAATCACCAGTATTCCAAAAGCTATCAGTTTGAACGCGACTTTTTCGAGTACGAGCGGAAATATCTCCGCTGCGGCGTGGAGTACTTCTCGCTGCTGAGACCGCTGACGGAATTTCAGATCGCAAGATATTTCGCACAGCTCCCGACGGAGTTTCATGAAGCTTTCCGCAGCTGCAACGCCGGAAACGCCCGCGGACGCAAGGACGAGTGGTGCGGACACTGCGCGAAATGCCTGTTTGTCGCCGTGATTCTCTCGCCGTTTCTGCCGTTTGCGGAGATTGCGCGGCTGCTGTCGTCCGACATTCTGAACATGGCGGACATGGAGCCTGTCCTGCAGGAGCTCTGCGGCGCGCTGCCGAATAAGCCGTTTGAATGCGTCGGCTCCCGCAAAGAGGTGAACATCGCGCTCTGTCAGGCAATCACGCGGGCAGAACGGGAGGGCGAGGCGCTGCCGCTGCTCATCCGGCAGTACAAGGCGTCGCCGCTCTATGCGGAATATCTGCCGCAGTCCCGTGACTTCGGGCAGGAGTGGGACAGCGAAAACAATCTCCCCGATGCGCTGGCCGAACTGGTCAGACGGGAATGCGTCACGAAATTTGCAGAATCATAATGTGTAACCTTTCGGCGCAGTTCCTGTCATATATAAAGAGAGGAATGCCGTATGGCACGCAAACGGAAAGTAAAACGGCTCCGGCAGAGCTATCTTGCCGAACGCGGTGAACTGACGCTGGGCGCCTGTGTTCCCTGCTGCGGCGCGGTAACGCTGCCGCTTTTTGCCGCTCTGACCGTCATCGGCATCGCCGGCGGCGAGGACTGGCCCCTGTGTGCCGTCGGCGGCGTGCTCGCCGCACTGAGCGTCCTGATGCTGATGACCCTGAACTGGAAAATCACCTTTGACTCCAACGGCTTTACGCACCGCAGTCTGCTGCGGAAGACCCGGCGATACACATGGTCGGATGTCACCAAAATCAAGCAGCACCGCACGCCGGACGGCTATGACACGGTCATCTGCTGCGGGAAACGGCGCATCCTGGTCGATGCGTGGGCGCTGAACCGGCAGCCCTTCCTGCGGCTGCTGCGGCTCAGATGCCGCGGAAAATTTCTGAATTAACACGATGTAATCATCCGGAGGAACCTCATGAAACATATTGTCGTAACGGGCGGCGCCGGATTCATCGGCAGCCACACCGTCGCAGAATTGCAGCAGGCGGGCTTTGCCGTCACGGTGATCGACAACCTCTGCAATTCCGAACGCAGCGTCATCGAACGGATCGGGCAGATCACGGGGCAGTGTCCCGCCTTCCGGAAGATCGACCTCTGTGACCGCGATGCCGTCTTTTCATTTTTTGAGGGTGCCGGCGCGGATGCGGTCATCCACTTCGCCGGACTGAAGGCCGTCGGGGAATCCTGTCAGCAGCCGCTCCGCTATTTTCACAACAACCTGACCGGAACGGTCAATCTGCTCGACGCGATGAACCGCGCCGGCTGCAAAAAGCTCGTGTTTTCCAGCTCGGCAACGGTCTACGGTGACAAAAATCCCGTGCCGTTCGTCGAGACGATGCCGACCGGCGCCGCAAATCCCTACGGCAGAACCAAGCGCGTCATCGAGGAGATGCTCTCCGACCTTGCCGCGTCCGATCCGGAATGGGCGGTCACCGCGCTGCGGTACTTCAACCCGATCGGCGCACATCCGTCCGGACTGATCGGCGAAAACCCGCACGGCATTCCGGACAATCTGGTGCCGTATATCGCAAAGGTCGCCTGCGGGGAGCTTCCTGCGCTCCGCGTCTTCGGCGACGACTATGACACCGAAGACGGCACCGCGATCCGCGACTACATCCATGTCTGCGATCTGGCAAAGGGGCATCTCTGCGCCATGGAGTATCTGTGGACACATCCGGGCTTTGAGGCGATCAACCTCGGCACGGGACGCGGCGCGTCAGTGCTCGAAGTGCTGCACGCCTATGAAGCCGCCTGCGGCAGAACACTGCCCTATGTCATCGCGCCGCGCCGTGCGGGAGACATCCCGCGGATGCAGGCGGATGTCAGCAAGGCAAAGCGCCTGCTCAACTGGTCTGCAAAGGCCGGTCTGGCAGAAATGTGCCGCGACAGCTGGCACTATACGCAAATTCAGACGGAAGGGAGGGAATCCGAATGCCTTACATCGTAATCAAGGCTTATCCGAAGGACGAACAGATCAAGCGGGAGGTCGCGGAGGAAATCAACCGCATCTTTCTGGAAAAATGGGGCTGCGGTCAGAGCGCGATCAGCGTCCGCTTCGAGGAATATGCGCCGGACGACTGGGACCGTGAGGTCTATCAGAAAGAAATCGTGCCGAACGCAGAGCAGCTCGCCATCTGCTCCGGAGAAAAGCATTATCCGGTCAGATAATACCGGATCGAAATCAGGGAAAAAAGGAAGAGATACATGGAAAGCTCTCATCTGAAGCGGCTCGCAGTGCTGTTGACCTGCTGCTTGCTGCTTCCCTTTCATCCGGCCGCCGAAGCCCGCGCAGCGTATGTCAGCGCGGAAAGTACCGCTTCCGGCACGGCGGATGAAACTGCCGAGGACTTCACACATACAGATCATACAGAAACAGATTGTACCGATGTTTCCGCATTTTCAGCCGCACAGACTGCCACAGAACCCGTGCAGACGCAAACAGAAACCGTACCGGCCGAAACAGAGCCCGTCCGGACGGAACCGCCGCCCTCTCCCGCAGAACTGAGAAAGGCAGAGGCGGCAGCGCTGATTGACAGCATCAGCCCGTATTACAAGACCTATTATACTGCCGAAACCGTCCAGCCGGTCAAGAAGTGTCTGGACGAATGGAAAAAGAAGCTGAAGGACGCCGAACCGGATGAGGAAACCCTCACCGGCTTTATCGAACGGCTCCGCACTGCGGCAGCAGCACTGTGCTACCGCACCGGCCAGGTCCCGCAGATTTACGCGTCCACGACTGAGGGCGTCGGGCGCAGCCTGAGAAGAAGCATGGGATATGTCCCCGGCAGCTTCGATATCGTGGAACCGGACGGGACGGTGACAGGCGGCAGCGGACAGATCAAGGTCCGCGGCAATTCGACGGCACTCGTCCTGCGCAAGCCGTATACGATCAAATTTGACGAGAAGAAAGATGTCCTGCAAATGGGCAAAGCCAAAAAATGGGCGCTCCTGCCAAATGCCTTTGACCCGACGATGATGCGCAACTGCATTGCCTTCACGCTCGCGGAAAAGCTCGGCTTTGCCTTCTCCTCGGAGCGCCGGTATGCCGAGCTGTATCTGGACGGCTCCTACCGCGGCTGCTACGAAATCTACGAGCCGGTCGAGGTCGGCAAAGAGCGCGTCAGCATCAGCAAGGACCCCGAAGACGGGGAATTCCTCATCGAATACGAGGACAACCGCGTCAAGGAGGGCAAGACCTATTTCACGGTCACCAGCCACCCTGCCTACCGCTTTGCCGTGGAGTATCCGGAGGAACCGACTGAGGCGCAGCTCGCACACATCCAGACGACCGTGGACAGCTGCTACGATGTACTGCGCACCAAGGACTACGCGAAGATTCAGGCGCTGCTGGATACGGAATCCTTTGCGAAGCTCTATCTGCTCAACGAGTTCATGAAAACGCTGGACTTCGGCATGAGCTCCGTGTTCTTCTACTGGAAGGAAGGAAAGCTCTATGCCGGCCCGCCGTGGGACTTCGACCTCTCCGCCGGAAACGGCAATCCGGAGACGCATTCCTCCTACGCCAGCAAGATCCGGACGGACGGGCTGCACGCGGCCAATCAGCATTTCTGCCGCCGGCTGCTGATGGTGCCGGAATTCCGCGACGAGGTCATCGCGCTCTATCAGAAGCACTACGCCGACTTTGAGCAGATCTATCTGCCCGGCGGCCTGATGGACACGCTCGCAGAACAGTATCTCGGCATCTTCCTGCACACGCATGAGGTCTGGGGCGGCATCACGCGCAAGTACGCAAACTATATGCGCATCGCAGACCCGACCTACGAGGAAAATCTGGAATTTCTGCGGAGCTGGTTCCTCGCGCACAACGCGTGGCTGTCCGGCTACTACAAAATCTTCGGCACGCCGAAGGAACCGCTGGAGGGCGACATCGACTGCAACGGCGCCGTGACCGTCGCGGATGCCGTGCTGCTCTCGCGGGTCATCGGCGAGGTGCCGCACACCGTCGCGCCGGAGGACATCAGCGTCCGCGGCGACCTCAACGAGGACGGTATCCTGTCGCAGGCGGATTTCCGGTATCTGACCGACCTGCTGCACTGCTGAATCAAAAAAAGCCGCATCTGCGGGCGCCGGTTCTGCAACCGAACCTTTGCCCCGATGCGGCTTTTTCATATTTGTGCGGAATCAGCGGATCGCGTCAAAGCCGTGCGTCAGATCGGCGATGATGTCCTCGACATTTTCCAGACCGACGGACAGCCGGATCATGCCGGCGTTGATGCCCGCGGCGACGAGCTGCTCATCCGTGAGCTGACGGTGCGTCTCAGAGGCCGGATGCAGCACACAGGTGCGGATATCCGCCACATGAACCACATTCGAGGCGAGCTGGAGCGAATCCATCCAGTTCATTGCCTTCTCTCTGCCGCCCTTGATGACGAACGAAATGACGCCGCTGCAGCCGTCTTTCAGATAGGTCTTTGCGCGCTCGTGATATTTGTCATCGGCAAGACCCGGATAGCTGACCGACTCGACCTCCGGCCGGCTCTTTAAGAATTCTGCGACCTTCTGCGCATTGAGGCAGTACTGCTTCATGCGCACGGCAAGCGTCTCCAGACCGAGGTTCAGATAACATGCCGCCGTTGCGCTCGGATAGCAGCCGAAATCGCGCATGAGCTGCATTCTGCACTTGATGATATATGCCATGCTGCCGAACTCGCGGACATAGCAGACGCCGTGATAGCTCTCGTCCGGCTCGGTGAACTCCGGGAATTTGCCGTTGTCCCACGGGAAGGTGCCGCAGTCCACGATCACACCGCCGCCCTGTACGGCATGGCCGTCCATGTACTTGGTGGTGGAGTGAATGACGACGTCTGCGCCGAATTCCTTCGGCCGGCAGAGAATCGGCGTCGGGAAGGTGTTGTCAATGATGAGCGGCAGACCGTTATCGTGCGCAAAGTCTGCGAGCTTTTTGATATCGAGAACAGTCAGTGCCGGGTTTGCGAGTGTTTCACCGAACACGCAGCGGGTGTTCGGCTTGACGGCCTTCTGCAGTTCCTCGCGGCTTGCCTCAGAATCCACAAAGATGCACTCGATGCCGAAGCGCTTCAGTGTCACGGCGAACAGATTGACCGTTCCGCCGTAGATCGTAGCGGTGGAAATAAAGCTGTCGCCGGCGCTGCAGACGTTGAGGATCGAGAGCAGGCTTGCCGCCTGACCGCTTGTCGTGCACATTGCACCGACACCGCCTTCCAGTGCGGCGATCTTCTTCTCGACTGCATCGACGGTCGGGTTCGCAAAGCGGGAATAGATCGGCTCGGTCGGCATATCGAACAGCGCCGCGATGTGCGCGGTGGAATCAAAGGTATAGGTTGTGCTCTGGACGATCGGCACAACGCGCGGATCGCCGTTTCCCGGTGTATAGCCTGCGTGCAGGCACTGTGTTTCGATTTTCATGGATGCGTTCCTCCTGAGTCCTTGCATTGATTTCTGCATCTGCAGATACACTTATTATAAGATACTTTTGCGGTTCTGTCAAGCATTCCGCAAAAAAGAACAAACCGGAGCAAGGCAAGATTGTGTAATATACGATTCTGATTATACGATATGTTATATAAATAGTTTTAACTATGTTTGAGGACATAAAATAAAAATAGCTATGTGACACGCTGCCACATAGCTGCAAGGAGAAGTAAAATCAACAAAACATAGGGGGGATTGGGGGATTTGAA
>JAFPQL010000150.1 GCA_017414145.1 Oscillospiraceae bacterium
CGGCTCGGTGAGCATCGCGGACGCGGTGCTGCTGGTGCGCTGGCTTGCGGAGGAGCATGACAGCATAATTGCCGGTGACCGTCTCCGCATGGCCGACCTCAACGGGGACGGCGTCCTGACGGCACTGGACAGCACGCTCCTGATGCGGATGCTGCTCTGAGGCGGTGCCCTGATATTTGCTTTTCTCCATTTCCATTTTTCCACACGCAGCCCCCGACACGGTTTTTGTGCCGGGGGCTTGCGTTTTCTCGTGCTTTTTGGGGGCTATCATCGTTTGCCGCTTGTTTCCTCATCCGGTTCTGTGCGGCTGACAGCGCAGATTTCGGCGGCATCGGGAAGGCGGTTGACGGGGCGATTCATATTCCGCCTTCCGCATTCATAATTTTTTCACCAATCCTTCATCGGTTTGCCGCTTGTTTCTTCATCCGGTTCTGTGCTATAATCTGATTGCGGCACACGAAACGGCGCGTCCGTGAGCGACTTGCATTTCTGCCGTTGACAAGAGCTTTTTTTCTGTGGTATAATAAAAAGTAAAGCGGTGAGACAATCCGTACCGCCGCAAAGACTTCCGGCCAAAGCCGGAGCACAGAAAAGGAGTCCTGCAATCATGGCAAAAACCGAATCGGTATGCAGCTGCGGCGCCGCATACGACAGCAAGGGCATCTGCACCCGCTGCGGAAAGAGACGCCCGCGTTCCGCCGGATACCGCATCTTTCACAGCGTCCTCTGCGTGCTGGCAGCACTGCTGCTGCTCTTCTGCATCAACTGTACGGCGTTTGTCCGGCATCAGCTCAAGCACCGCCGTCTGACAAAGGCCTTGCGCGGCGATACCCGCATCTCGGATGTGTCCGCGCCGTTTTCCGGCAAGACTGTCGCTGATGCAATCCGCGAGGAGTATGCGGATGACGATGCCGTGACGACAGACGATGTCGCGGCGGCGGTGGACAGTCTGGAAATCCCGTCGTTCATCGCGGACAAGCTCGGCCTCTATGCCGATATGCTGCGCGGCAGCACGGATCAGGTCGTCAAGGTGCAGCCCGATGAGGTCATCTCTCTGCTGGAGCAGCATGAGGCGGATCTCTACCGGAACAGCCTGATTCTGATCGACGACCGCGACAAGCAGGATCTGCGCAGCTCGCTGGAGGAACCGCTCGGCTCGCTGAACCGTTCCCTCGACCGGGTATACGGCTCGCCTGCCCTGCGCGCACTGGCGCGGTTCCGGGTCAGCTTCTGGCGCATTCTGCTCGACCTCGCCCTGATGGGGCTGCTGCTCTGGCGCTGGGCGGTTGTCCGCAGAAACAGCGGCAGAGAGCCTTCCTCCGCGCTGAAGGGCATGGGCTTCACCGTCCTGATTCCGAGTGCGGCCGTGTTTATCGGCTGTGTTGTCACGGGACTGGTTTCCGCGTTTGCGAAGGACGGCACGGTCGGCCTGCTTGCGGTCGGCCGGGCAATCCGGATGCCGCTGTGGCTCAGCTCCATGCTCGGCATTTCCGTCGGCGCGCTGCTGCTGATCTGCTATCTGCTGGCGCTCAACGCGAAGCTGAAGAAGGAGCTCGCCCCCGCACCGGAGGTTCCCGCACGCTATCACGGCACAACCATGCAGCCGGTTGCGGTACCGTCCGCGGGCCCCGATCAGAAATACTGCATGAGCTGCGGCAGACTGATTCCGGCATCGGCAGGCTTCTGCATTTACTGCGGCAAGAGCCAGTCGGCGGAAAAGCCGGCAGCGGAGCCGTCCGCGGAAATTCCCGCGCCGGAAACGCCCGCTTCCGAGCCTGTCTCCGAACCCGTTTCCGAGTCGGAGACCGCGCCGCAGGAGATTCCGGAGGCACCGGAGGAATAATCAAAACCGAACTGGAAAAGGAGTGAACAGCATGACAGAACAGAGCCGCGGAACAAAACGAACCGTATCCCTGCACCGCGTCATCCTTGCGGTCTGTACGCTCCTTGTTCTTATGATCTTTCTCATCACAGCGGTCAGCCTTGCGGGGACCGCACGCAGACGGCGGGACGCCGAACAGTCCCGCGCCGCCGCACAGACTTCCCTGACGGCGCCGCCCCCTGTCACCACATCTGCGACCACGACGACCGAGCGCTACCCTTCGGCGGCATCGCGCACGACCAATACCGTCACGATCGCTGAAGACAACGATTGCCTGCGCTGCCGGAACGCCGCGCTGATTGAGGTGACACCGGCCGGCAACCGCCTGATTGCCGAGCGGAATGCCGACAAGCCGATCTATCCCGCGTCGCTGACCAAGCTGATGACGCTCAAC
>JAFPQL010000151.1 GCA_017414145.1 Oscillospiraceae bacterium
ATTATATTGTGGTGCTCGATGAGACGCTGTATGCGCCGGCACTGCAATCGCTGCTGAAGCCCGGCGGCAGGATTCTGGTCAACGCCGGCGCGCCGATTCCCGGCACCTTCACCTTTGACGGCGAAGCGGTTGCGGCGGAATTCGGTCTGCCGACGGTCAATACCGTGATGCTCGGCATTCTGTCGGCGCTTTCGGGCTATATCACAGAGGAACAGGCGGCCGGCGCGATTGCGGACTATATGCCGCAGAAGATTCAGGCGCGCAACATCGGCGCGGTCAGGCTCGCAAGGGAGGCGGTGCAGTGATGAAACCGTATATCCGGGAAAAAAAGACCTTTTCCGCGGCGGAAATTCCGGCGGCAACTGCCTTTGAGGCGGGCTATCTCGTCTCCGTGAACAGCGGCTGGCGCAGCATCCGTCCGGTCATCGACGCGGGACGCTGTGTCGGCTGTGAGCAGTGTTATCTTTACTGTCCGGACGGCGTGATCTCCGTGCGGAACGGCAAAGCGTCTGTGGACTACGATTTCTGCAAGGGCTGCGGCATCTGCGCGAAAATCTGTAAACCCGGCGCAATCGGAATGGAGGCGGAGCACAAATGAGCAAGCGGTTTTTATCGGGCAACGAGGCCTTTGCGGAGGGCATCCGTCTCGCACGCCCCGAAGTGATTTCCGCCTATCCGATCACACCGCAGACCATTGTCGTGGAGCGGCTCTCCGAAATGGTCGAGGACGGCAGTCTGAAGTCCGAGTTCATCCATGTGGAGTCGGAGCATTCGGCGCTCTCCTGTGCGATCGGTGCCAGTGCGGCGGGCGCCAGAGCCTTCACCGCAACATCCTCGCAGGGACTGTTATACATGGCGGAATGCCTCTATTACGCAGCCGGCGGGCGGTTCCCGATTGTCATGATGAACGCCGACCGCTCAACCGCGCTGCCGTGGAATATCTACGGCGATCAGCGTGACAGCCTGTCACAGCTCGACAGCGGCTGGATTCAGGTCTATGCGGAGAACGCGCAGGAGGCGCTCGATCTGGCACTGATGAGCTGGCGCGTCGCGGAGGACGCCCGCGTCTCCACGCCGGTGATGGTCAATCTGGACGGCTTTGTGCTGACGCATACCTATGAAACCGTCGAGATTCCGGAGCAGGCGCAGGCGGACCGGTTCCTGCCGCCCTATGTCACCGGAAACCGCGTCGATTTCGACAACCCGAAGAATCTGGCATTCTCGGCGGGTCCCGATACCAACTTTGTGTTCAAGTACAAGGCGCATGAGGGAATGCTCGCCGCAAAGGCAGTTGTCACCGAGACGGAGGCGGCGTTCGCGGAAATCTTCGGCAGAGCGTATTCCGGTCTGCTGGATACTTACCGCACGGAGGATGCGGATTATATTCTGGTGACGCTCGGCAGCATTGCCGGACTCTGCCGCGAGACAGCCGACCGGCTCCGCGGGGAGGGCATCCGGGCAGGCGTCGTGCGCATCCGTTATATGCGGCCGTTCCCGAATGAGGAAATTGCCGCCGCACTGCAAAATGCAAAGGCATACGGCGTGCTTGAAAAGGACATTTCCTTCGGCAATGAGGGCACGGTCTATACAAATGTCAATTCCGCGCTGCAAAAGGCAGGGATTCAGATTCCCGGCTATAATTTCATCGGGGGATTGGGCGGCAGAAATATCTCTGCACAGGACATCGCGCAGATCTTTGCCGATCTGCAAAGCGGTGCAGGGCGTGTGAATTTTATCGGAATCGGAGGTGACGGCAATGGCGAATCCAACGGCTGAGCGGCTTTCCCGCGACGAATATTTCTACGGGCACAAGGCCTGTGCCGGCTGCGGCGGTGCGCTCGCCGTCCGTGCCGCGCTCAAGGTGCTCGGACAGAATGCGGTTTCGGTTCTGCCGGCGGGATGTATGTCTGCGGTCGGATTCAATTTCCCGCAGCTCTGCTTCTCGAATAATTCAATCATCTCGACCTTTGCGGGGACGGCGTCCATGCTGACCGGCATCGAAGCGGGTCTGCGCGCAAAGGGGTACCGCGATTTCACCGCTGTGGGCTTCGCGGGCGACGGCGGCACGGCAGATATCGGCATTCAGGCGCTGTCCGGCGCCATCGACCGCAACGATAACATCATTTATATCTGCTACGACAATGAAGCCTACATGAACACCGGCATCCAGAAAAGCGGTCTGACGCCGTTCGGCGCACGCACCACGACGACACCGGCCGGCGCAAATCTCCACGGCAATCTCCGCCCGAAAAAGAATATGTTTGAGATTGTCGCGGCGCACGGCATCCCCTATGCGGCGACGGCGAGCATCGGCAATCTGCCGGATTTCATCCGCAAGGTGCAGAAGGCGTCGCAGATCAAAGGCACAAAATACATCCATGTCATCGCGCCCTGCCCGACCGGCTGGGGCATCGCGCCGGATGAGACGGTGGAGATCGCAAGAGAAGTCACGGAATGCGGGCTCTGGTATCTCGCGGAATACGAAAACGGCGAATTCACGCTGAATTACAAGCCGAAATCCTTTTCCGGCGTCGAGGCATATCTGAAAAAGCAGGGGCGCTTCCGTCATCTGGATCTTGCGGATATCAAAACGATCATCGAGGCACGCGACCGGAAGTGGGAATGGATTGAACAGCACTTCCGTTATCAATAAAATCTATTGCTTCGTATCGGGTACCGGTATTGGACAATTCCGGCAGATGCGTGTATAATAAAACCATACCAAATTGATAGACTTACTCAGGAGGATCACATCATGAGCAGAGATTTGAGCAGCAAATACTGGGATGAGGAGCTGGAAACGCTCCCCCGTGCAGAGCTGGAAAAGCGGCAGCTTGCCGATTTGCAGGAGATCGTGCAGTTCGCATACGATCACGCTCCGTACTACAAGCGCAGCTTCGATGAAGCGGGCGTCAAGCCGTCGGACATCCGGCAGCTTTCCGATCTGCAAAAATTCCCCTTCATCAACAAGAAAACCCAGCGCGATACGCAGGGCGTCGGCTCGTTCCTCGGCGAGCTCGCAGCCGTTCCGGAGGAGGATGTGGTGTTCATCTCGACCTCGTCCGGCTCGACCGGCGTGCCGACCATGAGCCCCTTTACGAAGAAGGACTTTGATGAATTTCAGGAGACAGAGAGCCGCTGGTTCTGGCAGATCGGCATGAGACCGAATGACCGCTATGTCCACGCGCTGAACTTCTCGCTGTATGTCGGCGGACCGGATGTCATCGGCGCACAGAATCTCGGCGCCCTGTGCATCTGGGGCGGCACGCTTCCGAGCGAACGCCTGCTGTTTATTCTGAAGACCTATCAGCCGACAATCATCTGGACTTCTCCGTCCTACGCATGGCAGCTCGGCGAGAAGGCA
>JAFPQL010000152.1 GCA_017414145.1 Oscillospiraceae bacterium
AGCAGATCCACCGTGCAGACGCGGTAGAGCTTTTTGCGCTCGGCGAGGGACAGAGAGTCCATGACCTCTGCAATGTCTTTTCCGTGGTAATCCTCCAGCAGGTTCTGCATGATCTTCGGGCTGGAATTGCCGCGGATGATTTTGATAATTTCACTTTCATAATCCGGGATGGATGCCACAGCCGCCTCGGTTTCAGCGGCAACGGCAAGCCCCTGCTTTTCTTCTGCCACGCTTGGACGCCTCCGTTTCAATCATGAAATCTGTCGCGGATCTCATGACAGTCTGAACGGACAAAAGGGCATAAAAAACCCCTGTATGACTTTCATGCGGTCAGACAGGGACGCAGATCTGCTGCGCGGTGCGGTACGGACGGCGGCTTTCGCGTTCTGCCCGATGCACTGCTCTTGCAGCGGATTGCGGTAAATGCCCGTTTGAGCCGCAACTGTCACCGTTTGCCACCGTACTCACCTCACTTTAGAATAGCCGTTTTGCAACAAGATTATTATATCAGATTTTTTATTGCGTGTCAAGAGAAAAATCGGGATTGCGGCGCCTTTTTTCTTGACAAATCACGGGATTTGTTCTAAAATAAAGAAGGAAAGGCGGTGTAAAAATGAAAAAAGGACAGCATACGGATACCGACCGTGCGGCGGTACTGAAATTTGCGGCCGAGACATGGGGAACTGAGCCGGAATATCTCTGGGCATCGGCACCGGATGCCTGCATCCTCCGTCACAGCGAAAACCGGAAGTGGTACGCGATTTTCATGCGCGTCAGCCGCAAAAGACTTGGGCTTTCCGGCGACGGGCTCACCGATGTGCTCAATGTCAAATGCGACCCGATGATGACCGGCTCGCTGCTGCTGCAAAAGGGCATTCTGCCCGCTTATCACATGAACAAGCAGAGCTGGGTCAGTGTGCTGCTGGACGGCACGGTTCCGTTTTCGCAGGCAGAGGCACTGCTCCGGATGAGCTATGCCGTCACCGCGCCCGCTGCTGTGCGGACGGCTGTCCGCACGGAGCCGAAGGCATGGCTGATACCCGCGAATCCGGCACTGTATGACATCGAAGGGGAGCTGGCCGGCACGGATGTCATCCGCTGGCATCAGTCCGCCCGGATGATCGAGGGCGACACCGTGTATATCTATGTGACGGCGCCGGTTTCTGCTGTGCGGTTCGCGTGCGAGGTCACTGCCGTCAATCTGGAACCCTCCGTGATTCCGGGTGCGAAAAAGGAGATCGAGCTGCGCTGTGTCCGGCGGTTCCCGCCCGATCTGCTCCCGCTGGAGACACTCCGCGATTACGGCGTATACGGGGTGCGGGGCGCATGCGGCGTGCCGGATGAACTGCTGGCGCTGATCCGGGACATTTCACGGTAAAACAAAACCCGTCTGCGATGCGGAATGCAAAGCGGACGGGCATTTTTTGTTATTCAGCAGCACCGGCTTCCAGAAACCGGCGGACATCGGCAATCCAGATTTCCGGACGGTAGACCGCTTTGAAAATATGCGGATCGCCCTCGTAGCAGAGAATCTCTGTCTGCGGATACAGCGCCTTCAGACGGAGCGCCGATTTCTTTGCCAGCACCTCGTTCTTTTTGGTGCCGTGGAGAAAGAGAATGTGCGAACTCTGCGCCGCGTGTTCCCCGATGCGGCAGGAGCAGGCAGCCCGGACGAGCTGTTCGGCAGACTGTTCGCTCATATTGTCCGCAATCCTGAGATACGGTTCCAGATACTGTTCGGGCAGAAATTCCGTCTTAAAGCGCGCAAGGATCTTTTTGTCGCGCTGCTTTGACTTTTTGAGCAGCGTGCGGTATGACATCTGCATGACGCGCTCCGTGATCGCAGAAAAGGGCAGCAGCGGCGCGCCGTCCAGTATAAGCTGACGGACCGGAATCTTTGTTCTGCTCCAGAATGTCTGTGCAATCGCACCGCCGAGTGACATTCCGCACAGCACGGCGATTTCAGCGATCTGCTGTTCCGTGCAGTACTGCTCCAGCGTGTCGGCTTCCGCTTCGAGCGAGACAAATTCGCTCGGCGCTTCCTCCGTATGGGCGCTGAGTGCCGGGACAATGATCCGGTAATCCGGCGAGAAGGCGCTGATCTGCGGCTGCCAGACCTGCCACGGGGTCAGCATCCCGTGAATCAGGAACATGACCGGCTTGCCGGGGGTTCCGCATTCATGAAATATCATTCGTTCACATCCATTCACAGGGCGGCAGCGGGACTCCCTCCGGATACCGCACGGCCGCGACGACCGTGATATTATCCCGTGCGCCTTTTCTGAGTGCGAGCTGCACCAGCGCGTCCAGACGCTCCGGCAGGGGCATCGGCTCCGCGAGCACAGCCGCGATTTCGCGGTCTGCGGCATATTCCGTCAGGCCGTCCGTGCAGGCGAGCAGCAGCTCTCCGGGCTGAAGTCCCTGCGGAATCACCGAAACATCGGGCTTCGGTGCCGTGTCCGGATTTCCCATGACCGACAGGACAATGTGCCGGTGCGTGTGGGATTTCTTTTCGTCCTCGGTCAGTGTGCCCTCCTCATAGAGCATCTGAACCAGTGTCTGGTCGCGGCTGAGCTGTTCGAGTACGCCGCCGCGCAGACGGTACAGTCTGGAGTCGCCGACATTGAACAGATGCAGGGCATTTGATTCGTCGATGCCGAAGCCGCAGAGCGTTGCCTGCATACCGGACAGCTCCTCCTGTTTGCGGCTCATGGCGGTGATTTCGGCGTGAATATCGAGGATCCGGCGCTTCAGGTTGACCTTGTGGCTGAATTTGACGGCGGAGAGCAGCTTCAGACAGGTCTCGGATGCGACCTCTCCTGCCGACGCCCCGGAGACACCGTCGCTGACCGCGGCGAGAAACGGCGCTTCAGCTGCGATCTGCAGCGAGCCGTGGGTACGGACAGCGCGGTGCAGCAGCATGGCATCCTCATTGTGATCGGGCAGACCTTTTTCGGTGATGCCGCAGCAATAATACATATACTTCTTTCCTTTTTTGCAGATTGGGGCAGCTTACGACCGGCGCAGTCTGCCCAGCTGATCGGAATGCGCGGCACGGAACGCCGCAAAGCGGTCTTCGTCCAGTGCCTGCCGGATTTCGGTCATCAGATTGTTGTAGAACCAGAGATTGTGCTGCACGGCCAGTCTGCCCGCAAGCTGTTCGCCGGCCTTGAACAGGTGGCGGATGTAGGCGCGGGAGAAATTCTGGCAGGTCGGGCAGCCGCAGCCCTCCTCAATCGGGCGGGGGTCTGTCTCAAATTCCTTGTTTGTCAGGTGCATGATGCCGTCCCATGTGAATACGGTTGCGTGGCGGGCATTGCGTGAGGGCATGACACAGTCAAAGAGGTCGATGCCGCGTGCGACGCCCTCAACCAGATTCTGCGGCGTGCCGACGCCCATGAGATAGCGAATCTTATGCTCCGGCATATGCGGGGCGACCTGCTCGATGATGTCATACATGACCTCTGTCGGCTCACCGACGGCAAGTCCGCCGATGGCATAGCCGTCCAGATCCAGCTCCGCGATCTGCTTCATGTGCCGGATGCGCAGATCGGCAAAGGTGCATCCCTGATTGATGCCGAATAACAGCTGATGCGGGTTGATCGTGTCGGGGAGAGCGTTGAGGCGCCGCATCTCTGTCTGACAGCGCATCAGCCAGCGGGTCGTGCGGTCGCAGCTCTGCTCGGCATAGCGGTAGGGGGCGGGGTTTTCCACGCATTCGTCAAACGCCATGGCAATCGTCGAGCCGAGGTTTGACTGGATGCGCATACTCTCCTCCGGTCCCATGAAAATCTGCTTTCCGTCCACATGGGAACGGAAGGTCACCCCTTCTTCCTTGATCTTGCGCAGCTTGGCGAGCGAGAACACCTGAAATCCGCCGGAGTCGGTCAGAATCGGCTTCTTCCAGCCGGTAAACCCGTGCAGGCCGCCCATTTTCCGGACAATCCTGTCGCCGGGGCGGACATGAAGATGATAGGTGTTGCACAGCATGACCTGACAGTTGACCTGTTCCAGATCGCGTGCGGACAGGGCGCCCTTGATCGCGCCTGCCGTTGCGACATTCATGAAGGCGGGGGTCTGAAAATCCCCGTGAACCGTGTGAAAAACGCCGCGGCGGGCGGTTTGTTCCGTCTTAATGAGTTCAAACATCAAACATAGCTCCTTCTGACTGATTCCTATAACATCATACCACAATCGGGCGCAGATTGCAAGAGGCTTTCCGGATTCTTTTCAGATTCTGCTTTTTTTAAGGCAACACCGCACAAAGTCCGCCTGACGGCTTGGCGGCGCATCTGCTTGCATCTTTTCCGTCATCCTGCACAGAAACTCCTTGCCGGGCGTCAGCCCGGCGGCGTCATTTCTATACAATCTGACGAAAAATCTGACTGCACATCTGCACCACCGGCTCTGTGCGGTGTTGCCTTAATTGCAGACGCCCGGATTGACAAACAGGCGGAAATCTGGTATCATATGAGATAGATGTCAGGGGACTGACAGAATCAGAAGCTCGGACGGAGGGAAAGCATATGGCGGATCACCGGCATGACGGACACCGCAGTCGGATGCGGGAACGGTTCCTGAAATCAAACCTGTATTCCTTTCAGCCGCATGAAATGCTGGAAATGCTGCTGTTTCATGCGATTCCGCGGTCTGACACCAATCCGGTCGGCCATGCGCTGCTTGACCGCTTCGGCAGTCTGCACGGTGTTCTGTCCGCAGAGCCGACCGCGCTGCGCAGCGTGCCGGGCATGACAGACAATGCCGTTGTGATGATTCTGTTCCTGCGGCAGTTTTACGCGGAGGCTGTCAGTGAGCATTTTACCGGCAGACCGGTGGATTCCTTCGGTGCGGCCAAGGCGTTTTTCCAGCAGATTTACGCTTTTGAGGCGAACGAGGTGCTGCGGGTGCTCTTTCTGGACGAATCCCTCTGCATCCGGCGGATGGCGACGCTGCGCGAGGGCTTTCAGAACGCCGTATCGGTTCCGGTACGGCAGGTCTCGGAGCTCTGCTTTGCCGAGCACAGCCGGACCATCGTGCTGGCGCACAATCACCCCGGCTGCACCTGTGCGCCGTCTGCCGAAGATATTGCGGTCACGCGGCATCTGGTCAAGGTGTTACGCGGCATGGAGATTGATTTGACCGACCACATCATTGTCGGATCGGACGGTGCCCGTTCCCTGCGGGAGGACGGCATTTTTCTCGGTCTGGACTGATCGGAGGATATATGGAACAGCGTTCATTCCGGCTGCACGCCCCGTATGCACCTGCGGGCGATCAGCCAAAGGCGATTGCCGAGCTGAAGGCCGGCTTTGAGTCCGGAAAAAATGAGCAGGTGCTGCTCGGCGTCACCGGCTCCGGCAAGACCTTTACC
>JAFPQL010000153.1 GCA_017414145.1 Oscillospiraceae bacterium
CCGGCACGGTCAGTCTCTGCCGAATTATCATTATGAGGATCTGGCACATTTGGCGGCACTGTATGCCGAGAGCGGACTTCAGAATCCCGCGTGTATCATCGACACGAACCATGCCAATTCCGGAAAGCGTCCGTTTGAGCAGCCGCGCATTGTCAAGGAGGTGCTGCACAACTGCCGCTACAATCCGGAGGTGCAGCAGCTGGTCAAGGGCTTCATGATCGAGAGCTATCTCGAAGACGGCGCCCAGAAGGTGGACGGCGGCTGCTACGGCAAGTCGATCACCGACCCGTGCCTCGGCTGGGAGAAATCGCAGCGGCTGATCTACGACATCGCGGAGATGCTGTGACAAAACCGGCTGTCCGGTACCGTGCGGCAGCACAGTTTCTGAATCATAAAAGCGCTGTCCTTTCTGGTGAAGGACAGCGCTTTTGCTGTGAATCAGTTTTCTCTGCCGGACTGAAAAAGGGGGGCAATGTCCCTGTCGGGTTCGGCGCCCGTTCCGAATCACCGCAGAGCGAACCCCTTACGATGCCGGTGACGGGGGCTCCGCACCGTCCGGCGGGTTCTCAGGTTCATACCGCGGGAACACCAGCGTCGCCTTGAACAGATCGCCGTCTGTGTGCAGCTTGAGCACGCCGTTTTGCAGCGCAGTCAGGTCGCGGGCAATCGACAGCCCCAGACCGCTGCCCTCCGTATGCCGCGAGCTGTCGCCGCGGACAAAGCGCTCCATCAGCTCGTCCGGCGAAATGTTCAGCTCCGTCGCGGAAATGTTTTTCAGCGAAATGGTCACGGTTTCCGCATCGGCGGTCAGGTCGAGATAGACTCTTGTGCCGGAAAGCGCGTATTTGCAGGCGTTTCCGAGCAGATTGTCGAACACGCGCCAGATCTGCCGCCCGTCCGCCAGAATCACCAGCGGCTCCGTCGGGAGATTGCAGATCAGAGAGAGCCTGCGCTCTGCAAAACGGTCTTCGTACTCGCCCGAAAGCTGCTCAATCAGCACCTGAAGCACCGTCGGCATCAGCTCGACGGTCAGGTTTCCGGTCGAGGCCTTGGACGCGTCCACCAGATCAATCGTCAGCTTTTTGAGTCTGGCAGCCTGCCGCCGCAGCACCTCCAGATATTCCGTCGCTTCGGGTGTCGGCATCTGCTGACGGCTCAGCAGATCGACATAGTTGACGATCGAGGTCAGCGGCGTTTTCAGGTCGTGGGAGACATTCGTGATCAGTTCTGTCCGCAGATGCTCCGCCTTGGTCTGCTGTGCGACGATCTCTCCGACTTTGCCCGTGATTTCATTGAGCGAGCTGTCAAAGCGGGAGAAATCACCGCTGAGCGGCAGCGCGTGCTTTGCGGGCGTGAAATCGCCGGTTTCCATGCGGCGGACATGACTGTGCAGTTCAAAATAGGCGTAGATGCAGTACAGCAGAATCAGCAGCGCCAGCAGGTCGATGCCGAAGATCGGCAGGATCAGCGGGGTGTTGATACATTCCAGCGCGGCGGCGTTGACGATGCAGAGGAAGCCGAGGCTGACTGCCGCGATGATACTCACAAGCGTCCGGTTGCGGAACAGCGCAAACAGCTTGCGGGCGATGCGCACAAAGAAGAAGCTGCTCCAGAAGGTGCCGCATTTGACGCGCACGGCGGTCGTATACAGCCAGAGAATGCAGCAGAGCGAGATGCACAGGGAAAGACCGAGTCCGAACAGTCCGACCATGCGGTAGGAGGCATCCTCATGTACCAGCAGTGACATGGCGAGGGAGCTGACCACCAGTGCAAGGGGCGGCAGCAGCCAGAAGAATTCATACGCCATGGCGTGGACGCGGGAGGGCGCGAGCGTTTCATGACTGTCGCGGTGGCCTGCGGCCGTACACATGGAAATGGACGCGATGATGGTCAGGATGATAAACAGGAACATCGACACGACAAACCATTCCGAACGGTCAAACAGCACACGGAAGAGCTGGTGATTGGCGCGGATGGTGTCATTGACCGGCAGATCCTCCGGCAGATAGGTTTGCAGATACACGGCCTCGGACTCCTGATGTGAGGCGGTGATGGTGACATCCAGCCCGCCGGCGAGTGCCCGTTCCAGATTCTCGTCCTGCGCACGGACCGTCATGCCGCTTTCCTTCAGCACGAAGTACTGGTCCAGCGACATATCCGTCTCCTCGGACTCGGCGAAGGCGCGCACCTTGACATACACCGGCTCTGTTCCGGCTTCCGTGCGTCCCGCTGACTGTATGCTGCTGTCGTCGTCGTACCCGGCATACGGCTCATGCGCCGTGCTTTTGATTTCGTCATCGGGATTGGCGATCTGCTGCCATTTGACAGCATCGCCGTAATATTCACGGTAATTGTATTCCTGCGCGTCATGCAGCGACGGGAAAAACAGAAAATCCGTGTATTCCCCGTTCTGCACCTCTGCGGTGAAGCCGTTGTGATAGGCGGCATCGACCAGATCGTTTGTGAAGAACCAGTATTTGTAGTCTTCCGCATCGGTGAGGAACTGCTGCATATCGGTGTGCAGCAGGGTTCGGAACGCTTCGGCGCTGGATTCAAAATGCTGGTTCTTCTGATAGCTCTGGTCGGTAATCAGCAGGTTTTCGGTGGCGACATCGGAAGCGAGCCGCTTCTGTCTGGCGTCGTAATCCGGATCATTGGTGAGCAGCAGCTTGCCGTCGAGATCGGTGACCGCAAAGCGCAGGTTTGTCCGCTCCGGGTCGAACTGCGTCTGATAGCTGTTGATCAGATTCTGGATCATCGCCTGATGCTCAGCGTCCCGGGGGCGGAAATTGTCGTTTTGCAGGCGCAGGGACAGCGTTGCGTAGGAGCGGATGTCATTCACATCGTGATCTTTTGTCAGGGCGAGGAACGCCTGATTGAAGTCGGTGCCGGAATCGGCAAATCCGACTGCCAGATTGACCAGCACACAGAGCATCGACACGCCTGCCGCCCACAGAAAAATAATGGAGCAGACGACCGAAATCAGCTTGACTGCCGTGGTTGTTTTTCCGGAACGGGGCATACGCCTCACCTCACTTTACGGAAATATCGGGCGGACGGGGATTTCAGGGCTTTTCGAGCTTATAGCCCTGTCCCCAGACGACCTTGATCTGTCTGGGCTCCTGCGGATTGATTTCGAGCTTTTCGCGCAGATGCCGGATATGTACGGCGACGGTGTTCTCCGAGCCGACGGGATTGGCCTTCCAGACCTCCTGATAGATTTCACGCGGGGGGAAGACCTTGCCGACATTGTGCATCAGCAGCGAGAGAATGTCAAATTCGATCGGGGTCAGCGGGACGGGAACGCCGTCGAGCGTAGCGGATTTCGCGTTCATATCGAGCGAAATGCTGCCGACCGTCAGCAGGTTCGGGTCATCGGCTTCCGCAGCGCCGAGGCGCAGATACCGGCGGAGCTGAGAGCGCACTCTGGCGACGACCTCCGCGGGGGAAAAGGGCTTTGTGATGTAGTCGTCCGCGCCGACATTCAGCCCTAAAATCTTGTCGGAATCCTCGGATTTCGCCGTCAGCAGAATGATCGGGACATTGCTGAAGCGGCGGATCTCGCTCATCGCGGTGATGCCGTCCATGCCGGGCATCATGATGTCCATGAGGACAAGCTGGATGCCGCCCTTGCGGACGATTTCCAGCGCCTCGCTGCCGGAATAGGCCGGAACGGTCTCCCAGCCCTCTGCGGAGAGGTAGATATTCAGTGCGGAGACGATGTCCCGTTCATCGTCACAGACCAGAATTTTTTCCATTTGTTTCATCCTTACTTTCCTGTTTCTTCCTGCATCCGGATTCCGGATGCTCTGCCACTATAATATTATACATTGTTTTTTATGAAGATGCAAGTGGGCAAATGCTGAAATATTTATGAAGCGGCGTGAAGTTCCGGGCGGTCTGCCGGAACCACTTGCGAAAAACACAGCTTTGTGTTATACTATTGATGTCCCAACTGTCTCTTGAAGATAGCTGCTTGTCTTTTTGCCGTGATCCTGCGTTAGGACTCCTTGCCGGGCGTCTGCAAGGCGGCGGCTTTCTGTCTTGTCTCACGACAAAAATTCTGCGCATCTATTCTTCAAGATTTCATTGGTACATCAATAAAGGCAGAAACGATACGGAAAGGGGTATCCCACTATGAGAGAAATTCAGGCTTCCGAAATCACAGCCGCCGTCCGTCAGCTCTGTATCCGTGCGAACGCGGAGCTGCCGCAGTCGCTGGAGCAGTGTATCCGCGGCGGCGCGGCGCTGGAGCAGTCCGATGCGGGAAAGAGCGTGTTTGCCGATCTCTGCGCCAATCTGGACGCGGCCCGCGAAACCGGTCTGCCGATCTGTCAGGATACCGGCATGGCAGTGGTGTTCCTGACAGTCGGACAGGATGTGCATATCATCGGCGGCGATCTGCGCGAGGCAGTCAATCAGGGGGTTCATGCGGGATATCTCGACGGATGCCTGCGGTGCAGCGTGGTCGGCGATCCGCTGGAGCGCGTCAACACCGGCGACAATACCCCTGCCGTGCTGCATCTGGACATTGTGCCGGGCGATCAGATCCGCATAGATGTCTGTCCCAAGGGCTTCGGCAGCGAGAATATGAGTGCGCTCAGAATGTTCACGCCGGCAGCGTCGCGTGCGGATATCGTCGGATTTGTCAGAGACACGATCTGTAAGGCCGGCAGCAATCCCTGCCCGCCGATCGTGGTCGGCGTCGGCATCGGCGGAGACTTTGAGCAGTGCGCGTTTCTCGCCAAAAAGGCGCTCTGCCGCGATATTTCGCTGCGGAACGCAAAGCCGCTGTATGCGGAGCTGGAGCAGGAGATGCTCGATGCGGTCAACAGCCTCGGCATCGGGCCGCAGGGCTTCGGCGGCACCGTGACGGCGCTCGCGGTCAACATCGAGCAGGCACCGACGCACATCGCCGGACTGCCGGTCGCGGTCAATGTCGGATGCCATGTCACGCGGCACGCGAGCACCGTGCTCTGACTTGTTTATATCAACGAAAACGCTTGACATTCAGATGAAAATATGGTATAATATGCAATACAGCAAGGCTGTATTGCAAAGGAGGCAAATGATATGGAAATTTCAGCAGAACGCAAAGCACTGACAGAACAGAATGCCGGTATTCTGATTTCCATGCTGGAGCATAAAAAGCTCAAGTATACGGTGGAGGAGCAGAGCGATGCGCGGACACACATCCGCATCAGCTTTACGGGCAACGACCTGCCCATGACGCTGCACCTCATTCTGCGCGCCGACCGGCAGATTGTCTCGGTGCTTTCCGCGATGCCGTTCCGGATGAGCGCGGAGCGGATGCACGACGCGGCGGTAGCGGTCATTGCGGCCAATCACGGACTGATTGACGGCTCCTTTGACCTCAATATGCAGACGGGCGAAATCTATTTCCGCCTGACAACCGCGTTCATGCAGACGACGCTCAGCGAGGAGCTGTTCTCGTATCTGATGTTTGTCTCTGCGGAGACGATTGACCGGTTCAACGACCGCTTTATGGATCTGAACACCGGAAAGCTCGATCTTGCGGGATTTCTGGAGGCAGATGCCGCGGACGAGCGGCCGGTGCGGGGGACGGGGGTGTGAGCCTTGCGTGCCTATCTGACCGCGTATCTCGCAGAGCTTCAGGCGCTGCTTGACGCGGATGCGCCCGATACGGACTACGGCGCCGTGATGCGGCGGCATCTGCAAATGATCGGGTTTATGCAGCATGAGCGGCTGATTCACTTTCTCGTGACCATGCTGTTTGCGATCGGTTTTTTCCTTGTCATGGGCTTTTTCCTGATGACGGAGCAGATCATGCTGATTCCGCTGATGCTGCTGATTCTTGTACTGCTTGTGCCGTATATCATGCACTATTATTTCCTTGAAAATTCCGTTCAAAAAATGTATATGCTATATGATGAAATCAACGCCCGGACGGCCCGCGGCAATTCCGCGGCAGAATCCGGCGAATCGAAAGGCAGGGAATGAAATGGAACTGTACCGTCCGCTGTCCGCGGAGGAATTCCGGCAGATTGAGTCGATGGATTTCAAGGGGTTTCCTGCGCGCAGTGCGGGGCAGCCGCTCTTTACGGCGCTGCTTTCGCATGAGGGTGCATCGGGAATCGCCAGACATATGCGCATTGAAAAGCAGGCGGAGCACACTGTATATGTGGTCGGATTTCTGGTGGAGGATGCCTATATCCGGCAGTTCCCCGTACAGAACACCGATCAGCCGGAACGCCGCGCCCTGTGGATTCCGGCAGAGGAGATTGAGATTCTGAATCAGCATCTGGTCGGCAAAATCCGGATGCTGGACCGCTTTACCATTGACCGCGCCGACGGCGATATCTTTTTCGCGTAAGGCCGGCTTCCCCTAAAAAACGCAAATCGCGTCCCGTGAGGAAACGGGGCGCGCTTTTGTCTGTGCGGAACGCCGCAGCGGCACGGGCGGTCTGCATTCCGCCGCCGGATGCTCATAAATTGCGCTGTTTTTTCCAAATTCAGCGATGCGCCGACGGGAGAATCCGGATGCGGCGGCCGCTCCGAACGGCGTTCGTCGCCCGGAAAATGCAGCAGAAACAAGGCTTTTCGCACTGAAGCGGACGGGCGGAGCCGTCTGCTGTCCCGACAAAAGCGAACTTAAAAAATGGTTTCATATTCGATGATTCGCACAAAACACTTTGACAATAATTGTGAAATCTGCTTGACAAAAACAGTCAAATATGATAAAATGAAACCATATTTGCAGGGTGTGTGCCGAAGCATGACGGCATTTCGCGTCCGGCGCCGGCACTGCGCTCTGCGGCATGAAACCGTGTACCGTTTGATTCCGTGTATCAGGATGATGCAAACTATTTTTCGGAAAGGAGCAGGCTGCGGATATGACCGCAGCAGTGAACACTATGTCGTGGTATAATCCGAGTCAGGACGAGGCGGCAAACGCGTATTACTCGTCCAAAAGCAGGTACAGCAATGCTGCAAGCCAGAGACAGGCTGCATCCAGGGCGGCGTCAGATGCTGCCTCGGAACGGTCGCAGGCACAGCGCGAAATCGCTTCCTGTCAGACGGACAAGATCAACTTTGAAAAGCGGGTCGAGGACATCCGCCACATCGTCGCGGCACTGGACGGCACCGGAACCGGTCCGCTGGTCGGCATCATCGGGGCGGATATCCCGACGCTGATTTCCACGCTGAATCACTCGACGCAGGAGACCGGCGCAAGCTATCAGACCAGCATGGTCTGTCCGGATATTGCCGCAGCATCCTTCCATGAGATTTTCCACAGTGAACCTGTTGAGCAGGATAATCTGCTCTCCGCCGCGCTGCAGAAGTTCCGCGACGAAATTGCACGGCTGGAGCGGGCGATTGCCGAGCTCAAGGCGAAGATCAGCAGTCTGGAGTCGCTCGTGAACGATCTGAGCGTGAAGATCAGACGCCTGGAAGCTGCACAGGCCGACTGGAGCCGTGTCATGCAGTCCAGCGCATATGAGATGAACCATTACCGCGGGTATATGTGATGCGGTTCTGCCGGGCGGAATCCCGCGGCGGGATGCCCGGTATGCACAGCTTTTGCACGATCATATGAAGAAAGGCGGATCAGGATGAGAATTGAGATCAACTCAGGCGGCTTGTCAACGGGCTGTACGCTCGGCGTGCTCCATGACAATCTGGAGCACAGCATCGACCACACCGAACGGCTCCTCAACAGCCTGCGGCAGGTCAGGAGCTATACATACACCATCAACGGCGGTGTCGGCGCCCTGCAGCCTGCACTGGATGACATCAACCGCAGCATTTTCAGAGAGGAAATTCACCTCAGCAATATGAAGGCGGCAGACGCCGCAGTCGAACACTTTGTGCAGTATACCCACAGAGTAGACCGGCAGGTCGCCGTCAGGGTCACCCGCAACCGGAACCTGTTTTACCGCGTGAACCCGTGGGCAAGGCCGCATCCTTCAAGACCGGGCTTTACGCTGCCGAACCTGCACGGCCCGCTCTTTGGCAGGCTCATGCCCTATCTCCCGAACGGCCCCGCCCGCATTCTGCCGGTGCCGGGATTGTTCGGCCTCGGTCTCGGCCTCGGCGCCGGAGCTCTGGGACTTGCCGGCAAGGCGGCCTCCGCAGGCGGAATGCAGTTCGGCTATCAGAACGGCTGGTTCTCCGCGAACGGTTCGTTCAACGGCGCGACCACGACCTATGACGGAAACAAGACCACCAAGAGCCTGTTCTCCGGCGATGTGAACGGCGAATTCGGCAAGAACGGCACCGGCGTCGGCTTCGGCGCGACCTTCAGCGGCCCGAAGGCGACATGGGGCGACGGCAAGGCGTCCGCGTCGGTCGGCTCGTTCGGTCTGAACGGCAAGGCCACGATCGCAGGCAATGAGATCGGCTCTGTCAAGGCGGATGTCGATCTCCTCGGCGCTTCGGCGCAGGGCAAGGTCGGCCTGTCTGTCAAGGCGGACGAAAACGGCAAAACGAAGAGCGTCTTCCTCGGCGCGGGCGGCGAAGCGGAAGCCCATGTCATGAAGGGCGAGCTGGAGACAAAATCCTTCGGCCTGTTCACGGATAAGGCGAAGCTCTCCGTCGGCAATGCCAGCGCAGAGGGCAAGGTCGGCATCACGCTGATGGACGGCGGCAAGTTCGCTCCCGGCATCGGCGCAAATGCGTCCGCGAAGGCGAATGTGGCGGAGGGCTCTGTGACCCAGCAGTTCGGCACGGACAATTACAATCTCTACAACACGGCCAGCGGCAAGGTGCTCGGCGCGGAGGCAAAGGCGAGCGCCGGCGTCGGCATGGTCAGCTACAAGGATTCGACCAGCGGCCAAACCAAGACCGGCTTCGGCGTCAGCGCAGAGGCGGGTGCGGAAGCGTACATTGCACAGGGTACCGTGAAGTCCGGCTTTACGATTGCCGGCATCAAGTTTGACGGCGGCATCACCGGAAAATACGGTGCGGTCGGCGCAAAGGCGGGCGGCCATGTCACGACGAGCGATATCGGCGGCAGCGTGGATCTGGGTCTGGGTCTCGGCCTCGGCATCAACTTCAATGTGGACTTCAGCGGCTTCAAACCCGTCGATCCGATCAAGGAAGTGAGAGAATCCGTGCCGTTCGTGGACAGCGCACTGGACTTCTTCGGCTTTTGATGTAGAATCTGCCGCAAATCCGGCAGTTGCTGCAATATATTATGAATCAAACAGGAGGATGCAATGAATAAAGGATTACTGCCAATCGGTTCCGTGGTGCTCCTGAAAGAGGGCGAAAAGCGGATCATGATTACCGGCCGCATCGTGACCAGAAGCGGCGACGACACCATTTACGATTACGCCGGATGCTACTATCCGGAGGGGATCGGCGGCACGGAATCAACCTTCTTCTTCAATCACGCGGCAATCGACAGACTGTTCTTCGTCGGATTCCAGGACGAGGAGGAGCTGCAGTTCCGCGAGAATGTGCTTGGGCAGCTCGGCGAGCTGGAGGTCCGGGACGGCAAGATCGTCCGGAAGTCGTAATCCTGCGGACAACGCCGTCCGGCTGCGTCAGGCCGGATGAACCCGCAGGCCACCCCCTTTTTTGTAAATCATGAAGAATGAGGTGATAGAATTTGATTCAGGAAGACTACACAGATGCCGTCGTCAATGCGGAAACTGCGTTTTCCGGCGGGGATTATGCCCAGGCGCTGCAGTGGTTCCGGAAGGCGCTGGAGCTGAATCCGGATGATCCGCAGACGCTGACCAAGGCCGGTACCGCCTGCATTCCGCTTGCAAAATACGAAGAATCCGTCAAATACTTCGGACGGGCCGCGGAGCTCGATCCGGAAAACGGCGACACGGCCTTCAACCTCGGAAATGCCTATTACTTCTGCGGCGATTACAGCAAGGCGCTGCAAATGTATGCGCAGGCTGAGATCAAGGGCATCAGCGAGGAGGCAAAGCCGAAGCTCTACTATCAGATGGCGATGCTCTGCTCCGTGCGGCAGGATGTCAATGCCGCGCTCCTCAATTTCCGGAAGTACGAGGAGGCCGATCCGACCGGCACCGCCGGCATGAATCCGGAGGTCATCTCCGAGAAGATCCGGCTGTATTCCATGATCGGCGACCTCGATCAGGCGGCAAACTGCGCCGTGCAGTGGATTGCAGTCGCGCCGGATTCGCCGGAAAGCTACCTTGTGTATTTCAACATTCTCGCGGAACAGCACGATTATGAGCGTGCGGAGGAGGTGCTGCGTCAGGCGGAGCAGTATGCGCTGAAAACGCCCGATGCCGTATTCTCGATCCGGCTGGAGGAGGCGGCACTGCTGGCCGCCCGTGCCGACGACGCTCCCGATGAGGCGGAGGGGTATCTGCAAAAGGCATATGATCTGCTGAACGCGCTCCGGAAGGAGACGCCCGCCGGCAGACAGGATGAGCTGACACTCACGCTCGCGGAGGTCTGCACGAAAATGCAGCGCTATGCGGAGGCGGCAGCCATGACAGAGGCGCTGCTGCCGAACGAGACTGTGACGGAATTCACGCCGGTACACAGCGAGACGCCGTACACGGAGCCGGATGAGGCGGAGATCGACGCCATGGCCGAAGCGGATATGCAGACCATTGACGAGAAGCTCGCCGCCGGCGAGATCGACGAGTCACTGGCGGATTCCGCCGAGGTCTACTACGACGAGAACGGCAACGAGGTCCGCAGCTATCCCGACGGGATGTTTGACGCGCTGGAGACGGAGGAACCTTCCGCCGAAGCGCCTGCTTCCGAGTCAGCGCCCGCCGCGCCCGCACCGGCACCGAAGCGCGATGCCGCGTTCTATGACCGTGTGTACTACATTCTCGTGACCTGCTATGCCGCGCTGGAAAACTATGCGAAGGAAAGACGCTACGGCGCCGCGCTCGGACAGAGCGAACAGGCGTATCTCGCCTGCTTCGGACATTACCATGAGGCATTTGCAATGAAAAAGCTGGCGGCGGCATCCGCAGAGGTTTCCGCGGAGACAGCCGAGCAGCAGTACAGCAGAGCCATCGCGTTCTGCCGCAATGTGATGATGAAGGAACCGGGCAGCCGGTTCGCGGCGGTGTTCCGCGCAAGGATGTATGCGGAGACCGGAAAATTCGCCAAGGCGGAGGAAATGGCCGGTCTGCTGATGCTTGAGGAACGCGACGCCGTGATGGCGTATATCCGCGCCTGCCGGGACGGGCAGACGGTTGCATAAACCGAAATACAAACCGGAGGAGGTGGTGTAATGAATTGGTTTGATGCGAATCAGGACATCGTGCTCGATGATGCCGCGTTTGAAAAGGCGTCCGCGCGCTTTGACGAGCTGTCCGCAAAAGTTCAGGCACTGCGCGCAGATATCGAAGGGATGCTTCAGACGCTGCAGAGCGGATTTGACACACCGGCCGGCCGTCTGTTTGTCACTTCATGCAGGAACAACCTGCTGGAACCGCTTGACCAGCAGAAGCTCGTGCTCGATCACATTTCCGAATCGCTTTCGGATGCCAAGAGCGAGTACGCTTCGGTCTTTGCTGAGTACGAAAATCTGAACCGGGTACTCAGATCCTATCAGTAACCAGTCGGCGGATGCTGACTTCAACAATCTTTTTTACCGAAAGGAGATTTTCCTATGCCTACCATTTTGACAAGCGCAATGATCTCAAGTGCCATCAATGCAGTGGAGGATTATATCGGCACTGCAAATTCGCTCAGCAGTGACCTCGATTCGGTCATCAACTCGCTGACGAGCAGCAATTTCCAGGGCGATGCCGCTGACGGCTACAAGGCCTTCTACACCGAGAAGGTGATGCCCGCCATCAACGAGAACCTCACCGGTTCGGCTTCGCTGACCAAGTCCATCAAGGATATTCTGGAATCCATCCAGACGCAGCTGCTCAACACCGTTGACCCGCAGCTTGGTGACAGCAACCGGAATCCGGGTGTATCCGGCTGAATCCGATTCAAAACCGCTCACTAAAAAATTTTAGGAGGAACATAAAATGGCAGATATTGTTTTCAGATATCCCGAAATGCGCGGCGCCGCAAATGATATCAAAGGAATTGCGCAGAGATACATTGCAGCCGCTCAGAAGTTTGAGAGTGACATCATTGCTTCGATTTAGCATATAATGGATAATATAATTCACATAAATCCTTAGCTAATTCAAATAGACCATCATTATTATCGCTACTTATATCAGCTAATATATCTTTATATGAAGTTCCTTTCAAATCTCCATCTGCAATTGAAGATTTTTGATATTCAGTATAGATTTCATCAACATATTTTTGAACAAATTTATCTGTTTCAATCTTTGTGAAGTTTTCAATCTTTTTCCAATAATTACCTTGTTCATAAACTACGTTATATACATCTTGTACAACGTAATCTACTAGTCTAGTTTTATATTGATCATATAATTTGTTGAAAGCATCCTCAGTAATTTCTTCAGTTGAACCATGAATGATTTTCTTATCCTCAAGCTTAGTGTAATCACCAGAAGTATTAAGTACCTTTTTAATTCTGTCGATTTGCTCATTTAGAATAACATTTGTTATTTGGGCATCAAGGACATCAACTGCGCTCCACTGTAACTCATCCCAAAGCTCACCATTTGTGATTTTGTAATCACCAACAGAAGCGTATACTTCGTTTCTGTTTAGTGAGCCATATTTATTAGTGGCTCCTGAGCATGATGCTAAAGCTATTGTTAAAGCACTTGCTACCATTGCAGCTGATAGTCTACGTGCTCTTTTATTGTTAATGCTCATAAAAAAAACTCCTTTACTAAAAAAATAAACTATAGCAAATAATATCATATCATTAATGGCTTTAAAATGCAATGAAAAAATTAATTCTTAAAATATTATTTTAATAGTAACAAAATAATTGCTTTTATGTTATAATTGTGGCGTTGGTGATTTTGGTGAAATTAAAAGTATTTTCAAGCGTCATCTCGTTGAAGATGAAAGTAAAA
>JAFPQL010000154.1 GCA_017414145.1 Oscillospiraceae bacterium
GTCCTGCAGGCATTCGGCATCCGGCAGGATGCCGCAGACAGTACCCTGCGGGTGAGCTTCTGTGCGGACAGCACGGCGGCGGAAATTGACGCGCTGTGCGCGGGCATCCGGGCGGCACAGGCGCGGCTTGTGCGGAAGCACTGAGCGGAGGTGTCCGGATGACAGACGAAATCAGACGGTATCAGCCTGCCGATCTGCCGGCGTGTGCGGCGCTGTACCGTGCCGCATTTGCAGCGGAGCCGTGGCGGGAGACATGGCCGCAGGAGCTGGCCGAGACGCGCATCCGGGAGCTGATGCTGAGCCCGCTGGCACGCGGCTGGCTGCTGCTGCGGGAAGGCACACCGGCCGGACTGATCGCCGGCGAGACCTTTTCTTATCTGTACGGGCGCGATTTTTTCGTACATGAATTCTGCGTCTCGCCCGAATTGCAGCGCAGCGGCATCGGAACCGCGCTGCTGCAATCGGTGCGGAACGAGCTGACAGCCGAGGGCTTTGCGGGAATGTTCCTGAACACGCGGCACGGCTATCCGAGCGAGGCGTTTTATCTGAAAAACGGCTTTGTCCGCGATCCGGACATGGTCACGATGTATCTGCATTTATAAATGGCTGTCCGGATGCCGGACGGAGAGAGGAGCCGCAGGATGAAGCTGGAGGGATTCGGGCTGTTTGTCCGCGATATGGCGGTCATGATCCGGTTTTACCGGGATGTCCTCGGATTTGAAATTCAGGAGGACGAGCAGACATCCAATGTCTATCTGAAAAAGGACGGAACGCTGTTTCTGCTGTACGGCAGACCGGATTTTGAGAAGATGACCGCACACCGGTTCTCCTATGCGGAGGGCATTCACGGGCATTTTGAAATCGCGCTGGACGCCGGCTGCTACGACGAGGTAGACCGGCAGTTTGCGCGGGTTGTGTCGCTCGGTGCCGTACCGGTCATGGAGCCGACGACGGAGCCGTGGGGACAGCGCACCTGTTATGTCGCGGATCCGGAGGGCAATCTGATCGAGATCGGCTCCTTTGTGCGCGGCTCGGACGAAACTATATAAAGTGAGGAAACCAAGATGCGAGAGATTATTCTGGTGAAATACGGCGAAATGGCGCTGAAGGGCGCGAACCGCAGTACCTTTGAGGATGTGCTGCTGCGGAACATCCGGTTCCGGCTGAAGCGGCTCGGTTCATTCAGCTATGCGAAAGCGCAGTCTACTATATATATAGTACCGGAAGCGGAAACGGATGCGGACTGTGCCGCGCTGGTCGATGCCGCGATGCCGCGTCTGAAACGGATTTTCGGCATTGCAGCGCTTGCCCGCGCCCGCGCCTGCGAGAAAAATTTTGCGGACATTGCCGCACAGGCAGTCCCGTATCTGCACGACGCGCTGACCGCCGCCAAAACCTTCAAGGTCGAGGCGAAGCGTGCCGATAAGGCATTTCCGATGAAGTCCCCGCAGATCTGTGCGGAGCTGGGCGGCGTGCTGCTGAAGGCGTATCCGCATCTGCGCGTCAATGTCACCGAACCGGATGTGACCGTCACGGTCGAGATCCGCGACAGCCATGCGTACATCCATGCGGCGCGGGAGAAGGGCGCGGGCGGTCTGCCCGTCGGCACCGCCGGCAATGCACTGCTGCTGCTTTCGGGCGGCATCGACAGTCCGGTCGCCGCATACATGATGGCAAAGCGCGGCCTGCGCATCACAGCCTGCCACTTTGCCAGCCCGCCTTATACTTCTGAGCGTGCGCGCTTAAAGGTCGAGGAGCTCTGCGAGAAGCTGACGCCGTGGTGCGGCAGCATCGCGTTCTACTGCGTCCCGTTCACGGAGATTCAGGAGGAACTGGAGCGGAACTGCCCGGAGGAATACTTCACGATTCTGATGCGCAGACTGATGATGCAGATTGCGCAGGAAATCGCAAAGCGCGAGGACTGCGGCGCGATCGTGACAGGGGAGAGCCTCGGTCAGGTCGCCAGCCAGACCCTGCAGGCCATCGCCTGCACGGATGCCGTATCGCAGATGCCGGTGCTGCGTCCGCTGATCGGCATGGACAAGGTCGAAATCATCGACATCTCCCGCAGAATCGACACCTATGAAACCTCGATTCAGCCCTATGAGGACTGCTGCACGGTGTTCACCCCGCGGCATCCGAAGCTCCGTCCGGTGCTTTCCGAGGTCGAGGAGGTGCAGGCGGCGGTTGATTTCGCCCCGCTGATTCAGAAGGCGGTGGAGGGTACCGAGAAAAAGGTCTTTGCCCTGCACATTGCAGAGGAGCAGGGCAGCGTGACGCTCTGACCGCGAAATTTGCCGGAAATACGGCGATTTCCGGAAGCGGATCACCGCTGTCCGGCACGCGGAAAATGAGAAATTCGGCGCAATTTCAAATCAATTCATATTGCGTTCATAAATTAAGACGTCGATTTGGCGGAGTCGTACAGAATGCACCCTGAAAGGATGCCCTGACTGGTAAAGTTTCCGAAAGTCACCGCCCAAACCTTGACAAACCGGCACTGAATGTAGTACAATTAGCATTGGAGCAGACTCGGTCTGCCATGTGTGCAGAGCTGCTCCGAACGCATATGACATCAGTGCAGGCGCGTGAAGGCAATAAAGCCCTGAGCCGGCACCGGTTCTACCGGACCTGCCGGGCGAAACGAGCCCCCGGTCTGACGCAGGCGTCCGCCTGCCGGAATCGGTGAAAGCCGCAGATGCGGAGTTCTGGACTATAGAAGGAAGCAGTGCGCGGCATCCGTTGATGGCTCACGGCCTACCCCGGAATGTGCAAGTTTCCCTTTTTAAGAAAGGGGAAGCATTTTTGATCCGAAGCGGGCGTTCCTGCCTGCCCGGACATACCTGTGCCCAAACCGTTTCACCGGCAGCGCGGTCTCTCGCGCAGGTCCGGCCGGACGCGGCGGGCGAATGATGGAGGCGTTCATATTCATGCGGAATTATCCCTATGACCCAAGCTGTCCGGAGATCCCACCGACCGGAACCAATTCGGAGGGACGGGCAGACACCGTACACGGCTCGCCGTCTATGACGGAGGAAACCGTCCGGAATGCAAGGCATACGACAGCAGATGAACTGAGGAGGCAAGCGGATCCCGCCGGACTGGCGGCGCCGTACGCCGGTGCAGCATCAGAAGCCGTCCGACGCGGCGCGGACACGGGCGTGAGCGCGGGTGCGGATCATGACTACCCTGCATACGCTGCAAGGGCTTTGTCTTCAGACAGAGCCGCTCATCACACCAGAAGTCAGGGTGTCAGCTCTTCTTTGGAAGGACGGCAGAATGCAATGTCAGCGAACACGCCGGCTGCGCAGTCTCCCCGTCAGAAAAAGAAGAAGAAGAAAAGCAAGCGCAAGCCCTTTTCTTTCCTGGATGTTGTGAAGTATATTTTTCCCTGGCGCGGAGACTCGTGGCTCGAAGCTGCAAGAAAGCTGATTTTCGTTGCTGCAATGGCTGTCTTCAGTGTTTGTCTGTATTTGATCGGCGACTACTATCTCGGCCTGTACAAGGATCGGAAGGAGTACCAGAAAATACAGGAAGTATTTGAAGAGGTCCGCAGGAATCAGCAGGGCAGTGAAGAGCAGCCCGCCCCCATATCCGGTGAGGACTGGTCGAACGAGTATCTGGAATACAATGAGATCGCAAACCGTCTCCTCGGTCAGAATTCCGACCTGGTCGGATATATTACGATTGAGAATACGCCGGTCTCGTATCCTGTCGTTCAGCGGAAATCTATGGATCCCAATCGCAACACCAACGATTACTATCTTGATCGGGACTTCGCTCGAAAGAGCAGCAAGTCCGGCTGTATTTTCATGGACTTTCGGTGCGTCTTTGACGATGTGTACGACCACATACGCGTGGCTCCGACATCCGAGAATCTGTTGATTTACGGCCACAACATGCTCAATGAGACGATGTTCGGCAGTCTGCGCAATTATATCCGGGATTACAGCTATTACAGCAAACACCCGGTTGTGCAGCTTTCATCCCTCTACAAAACCTACACCTACAAGATTTTTTCTATTTTCATCGTGGACGGTGAGGACTATACTTCTCCTTACGCGTTCAACTGCTGGAACTCGCTCAACTTCTCCGGTGAGGACGATTTCTACGAATATGTCAATATGGCCAAGAAGCGCAACATCATTTCCAATGATGTCGATGTGACTTACGGCGACCAGTTGCTGACGCTTTACACTTGCAACACGCTGTTCGATAACGCGAAGCTCATCCTGATGTGCCGTCTGGTCAGACCCGGTGAGGATCCGAGAGAAGGAACCGAAAATGGTCACCTTAACGATAATATCCTTTATCCGAAGGCATATTACCGCAACCACAAGGAAACCTTTGACCCTGCAAAATTCGTGCCTTACGGCCCGAGCAATTCCTAACATCGGAATGAACTCTCCGGAATGGTACCCGGAAGGCATCCGGCGGAAACGGACCTGTTTTCCCGCTTGCTGTGATGTGTGCCGGCCCGGAACCAATGCTGTTTCATATCACGCTCTCTGACTGCCGGCGTACAGCAGGCGGTCGGCGCAGAACTCCCTGCGGTGCACACCATCCGTGATATGTGTTTTCAGTGAACAGACAGAATACGGAATCTGAGCCCGTATTTTGTGGTGAGCCTGGCTGTGCGGTCCGGAAAACCGGCAGCCTGAGAACAGGAGCGACAAAACTTGTTTAGACAAAATCCCCACATCCAATCTTGGGGAAATAAAGCCGGATACATTGCCGGTGAGATTGAAATAATGGAGAGAAACTATGCAAGCTCGACTGCGACGAAACCGCATTGTCATGCTTGGTGCAGTGCTCTTTGGTATTGCCAGTACTAGTGGCATCCAGAGCATCCCGGCAGCAATGCAGCGCTCTTGGGCTGCCGATACGACATTTGCTGCCACGACGGTGATTCACGCGAATGAGATGAATGCACAAGTCATCTCTGGACCGGTCTTGCCCGACGGCAATCTCGCAGAAACAGAAACAGCAGATGCGAATGCGTATGACGCGACGGACTGGTGGAAAGCGGATCTGTACGATTATGACGACAGCTTCTCGCTGACCAGTTACGAGGCAGCTATTCAGGAGCCGGAGACGATCACGACGACAACTGCATCGACAACAGATGCCACTGAGGAAACCGTCACGACGACGATTACCACATTTGAAGAACCTGCGATTACCGCGAAGCATACAATCACCGCAGAGCCGAACAGCGTGGTGTTCTACACCTCCGGCTTCGGTCACGGTGTGGGAATGAGTCAGAATGGCGCGAATTTCTACGCCAAGTATGACGGTTTGACATACGATCAGATTTTACAGCTCTACTTCCCCGGGACCCGTCTGGTACAGACCGGCACCCCGGAGAGTGAAACCATGACGATCCGCGGCAAGACCGATACGGTCGTGAACACGCTCGCACAGATCGTCAATAACGAAATGGGCCCCACCTTCTCAACCGAAGCGCTGAAGGCTCAGGCCGTTGCCGCTTACACCTTCTACCTCTACAACGGTCACGGCGCGGGTATGATCTGCAAATCCAAGCCCGCAAAGAAAATCGTGGACGCGGTTCGTTCCGTGCTCGGCGTCGTTGTGTATTACAACAACAAACCGGCACTGACGATGTTCTCCGCCTCCAGCGCAGGCTGCACCGCTTCCTGCAAGGACATTTTCTATCAGGATCTGCCCTATCTGAGAAGCCAGCCTGTGAAGCACGACGATTCTTCCGACCCGCATTTCAACAGCACGAAGGTCTTTACTGTCAGCCAGCTGAAGTCCAAGCTCGAAAAAGCGTTCAAAGTGAAATTGTCAGGTACGCCCTACGACTGGATGAAGCTCGAATACGGTGACGGCGGATATGTCTCCTATGTGACCGTCGGCGGCAAGGTTCGTGTGAAGGGAAATGATTTCCGTTATATCATGGGTCTGAAGTCCCCGAAGTTTGAGTTCGTGTATCAGCCCTTCGACCCCGGGGCGGAGGTCATCTGCTCCGCCTTCCGCACGCCCGAGCTCCTGGAGAAGTACGACTTCCCGCTCCAGCCCCTCGGGCGCATGCACTA